>CAJGCH010000012.1 GCA_904501845.1 uncultured Bacillaceae bacterium
ATCCAATAAAATCAGCCTCGGTTGATGACTTTTTAGAAACTGAAGAGCCTCACCAACGGAGGAAACAGCCCCAACCACATGGTAGCCTGGTATTTCACTTAAGTAGCTCTTATTAATCTCTGAAACCATTGGATCATCTTCTACAATCAGCACTTCAATCATCTTCCCATTGCCCCCTATGCCTGCCAGAGCGGCAGAATAACCGTAAATAATGTCCCCGCTCCGACCTTTGTCTTAAGTTCGATTTTGCCATTCAGTTTTTCGATTGATTGCTTCGTCAAAAACAGCCCATACCCTCGGTCCATTCCCTTTGTTGAATAGCCCTTTTGGAAGATTGCTCCGGCAATTTCCCCCGGTATCCCATTTCCGTTATCAGAGACTTCCATCAGCATTTCTCCTTCGACCACACCGATTGAGAAGAACACCTTTTTATCCTGAACATCCGCCAAGGCATCAAATGCATTTTCAATCAAGTTACCGGCAATGCGGATGAGATCATGGATGTGTTCTTCCTTTATGTCATCAGGCACTAAGCTGTCCTCATTAATGACGAGCTTGATTCCAAGCTCCCGTGCTTTGCTGAGCTTCCCTAATAAGAAACCGGCAAGGATAGGGTTTTTAATCCGTTTGACGATTAACTCTTTCTCTGCTTCATAATCTTCAACCATATTCTCAATATAAAGGCTCATTTCCTCGTATTTCTTCAGATGGACAAGACCCAAAATGACGTGGAACTTGTTCATGAATTCATGGGACTGTGCCCTCAATGATTCCGTGTAAAGCTTTATTCCCGTTAATTGATCTGCCATTTCCTGCAGGTCAGTCTTATCCTTAAATACGGATAATCCGCCAACGACTCTTCCTTTGTGCATGATGGGCACATTATTGGCCAGGACCGCTCGATTAGTAAATGCTTGTTCCACATTCTCCTCCGGCCGCCCGTTTCTCATCGCTTTTGCCAGGCTTGGCATATAGCCATCAATCGATTGACCCAGCAGTTCTTCTTTCTGTCCATACCCCATTAGCTTGACTGCCTCTTCGCTGATAACGGCGATCTTCCCATCCTCATTGACGCCAATGATTCCTTCCTTAGCTGACTCAATCATTGCGTTACGTTCCTGCAAGAGTTTGGCAATCTCTACTGGTTCAAGACCATAGAGCTTTCGTTTCATATAGCGGCTCAAATAATATGCCCCTATTCCGCCTAAGCAAAGCTGCAGGATGGCCCCAATGTACACATATTTCCTGCTGTCACGAGCAAGGGACTCTACCATATCAAGAGAAACCCCGACAACGACGACTCCTATCTGCTCATTTCGTTGATCATAAACGGGAGTGAACACCCGCATCCCCATGCCTAGCGGGCCTTCCTCAACGGAGAAGTACTCCTTGCCTTCTAGAGAATTCTTGGCATCTTCCCGATTGAAGAAGGACTGTCCCACTTCTTCAGTAAGGGGATGTGACTTTCGAATTAAGTTCATATCCATAACCACCACAAATCCAACATCTGACAAAGCTCTAATTTCATTAGCATATTCCTGAATATCCACTTTACTCTTCTCCTGCAAGGATTGAATCACCACAGAAGAATTAGCCGTCACCCTTGCAATTGCCTGAATCTTTTCCAAAAGATGCTTTTCTTCATTTTTCGTCACATAGAAGCTGATGAATAGGGCTGTCGCTAAGGCAGATATGAGTACTACCACAAAGACGAGACACATCACGAGTGTTTGCAGCTTCCAAGCTCTTGGTTCTTTCCGGTAGAGTTTCATAATTTTATTCAGCCCTCAAGTTAATTATTCGACACGATATGACACTTTTTACTACTTTTAAGTATATATGGTATAGTATTATTCTCCTAGTGATTTTAGACTTTTGTCGATTTTTCTTAACATTTTCATAGAAAAAACGTTGCCCTCAAGAAATACATTCCTGAATGACAACGTTTCATTTCATCATCTTGCTCTCTTATCCTTCTAAAAGAAGTTTCTCCGGATCCTCTAGCAATTCCTTCACTTTCACAAGGAAGCCTACCGCCTCCCGGCCATCAACAATGCGATGGTCATAGGAGAGGGCAATATACATCATTGGTCGGATTTCTATGCGCTCTGTATCAACAGCCACCGGGCGATATTGAATGGAATGCATCCCTAGGATTCCTACCTGCGGCGCATTTAAGATTGGGGTTGACAGGAGGGAACCGAATGTTCCCCCATTTGTGATGGTGAAGGTCCCCCCCTGCAAATCGGCAAGTCCGAGTTTCGCTTGGCGAGCCTTCATAGCGAGATTCATGATTTCTCTCTCAATCTCAGCAAAATTCAAACGCTCCGCATTCTTCACAACAGGAACGACTAGTCCATCTGGAGCTGAGACAGCGATTCCAATATCATAATATTTTTTGAGCAGGAGGTGGTCACCCTGCACCTCTGCATTCAATAATGGATACGTCTTTAATGCGCTAATAACTGCCTTCGTGAAAAAGGACATGAACCCTAACTTAACATCATAGGCCTTTTGGAACTCTTCCTTTCGTTTCTTTCTTACCTTCATAACAGCAGTCATGTCGACTTCATTGAAGGTGGTCAAGATGGCTGCAGTATGCTGTACATCGACAAGGCGTTTCGCAATCGTCTGACGCCTGCGCGACATTTTCATGACCTCAGCCGGCTTATCGCAAGCGATTTGAGATGATTGTTCGAATGTGGGAACACGCCTTTTCTCTGCTTGTTTAGAGGTTTTCTTCACATCCTGTTTATTCACACGGCCTATCCGGTCATCTGTCTCAACCTGACAGAGATTGATGCCTTTTTCACGTGCCAGCTTTCGTGCAGCCGGAGTAGCGAGGACCGCCTCCATCTGGAACAAATCTCCTTGCTTTATTGGCTCCTCCTGTTTAGAAGGAGACAAAGATTCCTTTATCTCTTCCTTATGATATGAAGCAGCAGCCTTGCCTTGTACAATCACCGCAATCGTTTCTCCGACTTGTACGATATCCCCAGCTTCCTTCTTTATACTCTCCAATGTACCACTATGTTCAGCGATGATCTCGACATTGACCTTATCTGTCTCCAGCTCAAGAAGGTAATCGCCCTTTTCCACGGAGTCCCCCGCTTTTTTCAGCCATTCACTTATCGTGCCTTCCGTAATGGATTCTGCCAGTTCTGGAACTTTTACCTCAGCCATCTCACTAATCAACCCTTCCTTACTATAACTGGACTAAATGTTTCACTTAATCGTGAAGCCTGACCTTGTTTTTGAGAATACTTGATTGATAATCCGTTGCTGCTCTTTCTTATGGACAAGCGGGTCTCCCTCTGCAGGACTTGCCATCTCCGGCCTTCCAATATAGGAGATTGATAGCTGGGATGGAATAATTTCCGCTAGATGCGGCTCCATGTATCGGAAGGCTCCCATATTCTTCGGTTCTTCCTGTACCCAAATAACCTCTTTTAAGTTTTTATAACGATTAACGAGATTCTTGATATCTTCTTTCGGGAATGGATATAATTCCTCCACTCGGATGATATCGAGCCAGTCCGTTTGCGATTGTCCACTTGCTCTTCCTGCCAACTCAACTGCGATACGGCCTGTACAGAACACAATGCGTTCAACCTTTTCGGGCACCGTCCCTAATCCCGGCTGCTCAATCACCGGCTGGAACTCCCCGTTCGTGAATTCCTCAATATAACAGGCTGCCGCCTGATTCCGAAGCAAGCTTTTAGGTGTCATCAGAATGAGCGGCCTTGCCTCATCCCTTTGCAGCATGAAGGCTTGCCTCCTTAGCAGGTGGAAATATTGCGCCGCTGTCGAGAGATTAGCAACTGTCATATTATTTTCCGCGCATAACTGCAGAAATCGTTCCAGCCTGGCGCTCGAATGCTCAGGACCCTGCCCTTCAAAGCCATGCGGCAACAAGACGACAAGACCTGACCTTTCCCCCCATTTCGCTTTTCCTGCTGAGATGAACTGGTCGAATAGTACCTGGGCACCGTTAGCGAAATCACCAAACTGTGCTTCCCAGAACACGAGTGTTTCTTTGGATAATACGCTATACCCGTACTCAAAGCCGAGCACTGCCTCTTCAGATAGAACGCTATTATGGATAGCAAAGGAGGCCTTGGCTGATTCCATCTCATGCAGCGGGCAATATTTTACACCTATTTGTTCATCTGAGAGGACGAGGTTACGGTGCGAGAATGTCCCGCGCTCCGTATCCTCCCCTGTAATCCGGATAGGCACCCCATCATTAAGAATGGAGGCAAAGGCTAAGGCTTCTGCATGCCCCCAGTCTACCTTTCCTTTGTTCTCAAAAACCTCTCTTCTGCGCTCAAGTATCTTTTGCACCTTCTTGAACGCCTCAAAGCCCTTCGGCCAATCGAGAAGCTCGGTATTAAGCTTTGATAAAGTGATCCGGTCCACAGCCGTATCTTCCTTTGGGCTGACAGTTGATACATCGTTCATCATCTCTTCGATTGAAGGAATCTCTTCCTGCTCTTTTGAAATCCGCTCATAGGCTGAACGAAGATGGGCATAGACCTTCTTCTCAATTCCCGCTATATCTTCTGCCAAAAGGCTTTGGGATTCCACCGCCTGCTTTCGGTATAGAGCGGTAATCGTCGGATGATTCCTTACCTTTTTATACATAACAGGGTTCGTTGCCATCGGTTCATCCATCTCATTATGGCCCAGACGGCGATACCCCATGAGATCAATGACGATATCACGATTGAACTCTTGGCGGTACATAAAAGCCAAACCCATGATGGCCAGGCAAGCTTCCGGGTCATCCGCATTCACGTGGATGATTGGCACATCGAAGCCTTTTGCCAAATCACTCGCATATTCGGTTGAACGAGACTCATACGTTTCAGCCGTAAATCCGATATTATTATTGGCGATGATATGGATTGTTCCGCCTGTATTGTAGGCTGCTGTCTGAGAGAAATTCAGGGTTTCCGCCACACACCCTTGACCAGGAAACGCTGCGTCCCCATGGATGAGAATACATAAACCCTTACCAAATTCCTGAGCAGGATATCCCTTTTTCGACCGATCATCCTGCGCAGCCCTTGTATAACCTTCTACGACAGAATTGGCAATCTCTAGATGGCTTGGGTTATTGCCCATAGTCACTGTAATCATTTTCCCATCGTAGACTTTTTCCGCGACCGCTCCCATATGATATTTCACATCCCCCGTCGTACTTAATGCCCGTTTATTGCCCGGGTATGCGGAATGCTGGAATTGGGAGAAAATCGCTTCATATGGTTTATCCATCACATGGGCCAGTACATTCAGACGCCCGCGGTGGGCCATTGCGATTGCCACTTGCTTAATTTCTTCTTTAGCTGACAGCTTTACAAGCTCTTCAATAGCCGGCACCAATGTCTCAAGCCCTTCTACCGAGAACCGCTTTTGACCCACATAAGTTTTATGGAGAAATTGCTCAAAGCTCTCTGCAGCTGTTAACTGCTCCATCAGCCGTTTCTTATCAAGCAATCGGATGGCTCTATCTACATACCCTTGCTCAATTTGCTGTTCAAACCATTGCTGTTCCTCATCATTTAGATGGTCAATCTCATAGCCAACCTTATTCATGTACAAGCCTTTGAGACGGGAAAGGGCTGATAACCCGTCTTTGCACGTCTCTTTCAACATTGGGGAAATAAATTCCGCCGGCACTTCCCTTACGTCTTCTTCCGTCACCCCATATGTCCTTATATCACCAATGCCAATCATTTTTCTCTGGTCAATCGGATTGATATCTGCTTCAAGATGCCCTTTTTTTCGGATATTTGCTGCTATGTCCATAACAGCAAGCAGCTTGCTCATCCTCTTCATCCATTCATTTGCAGACAAGCCTGCACCTTTCGCTTCGACATCGCTGTTATGCGGGGATCCCCATTGGCTAAATAAGTTTCGGAAGCTTTCATCTACCGAGCTTTCTTCTGCAAGATACCGTTCATATTGCTCGAATAAATAACCGAGGTTTGGGCCATGAAACTCCTTCCACGGTGTTTGGATCGATTTTGATTGCATGTATATTTCTCCTCCTCATATTGCTATTTAATCTATAGCCAACTAGCAGAAATCGCTTACAACAATCCGACCCATTGCCAGTAAGTCATACTGAATAATACGATGAGAATATATCCTATTACAGTGATTGGAATCCCTGATTTCAACAAGTCTTTCGAACTAAAAGCCCCTGTTCCATAGGCAAGCATATTTTGCGGCGCACTAACCGGCAAGAGGAACCCGAAGCTGATGACGAACTGCTGAATGAGCACAAGCCCTGGTCCACTGAAATCTGTTGCTCCCATGCTGACAACGAGTGCGATAACAATAGGAATGAACGCGGAAGAAAGACTCGTCGCACTGGCAAACCCTAAGTGAATCAAAATATTGAAGAGTGATAGAACCATTATCATGCCAACGAGAGGCATATCTGATAAGCCCATCGCTTCTAATGTGTTCATGGATAACCATTCAGCTCCTTTTGTGCTTAGGAGGACTGAACCCATAGATACCCCGACCGCGAACACAATCAAAGTGCCCCAAGGAATTTTTCTTTCAACCTCTTTCCATGTATAAACACCCACACCTGGCAGAAGCATGATGGCAACCGCTATGAATGTTACGCTCGTAGAATCAAATGGATGCAGCACCCCCTCGGTTGCCCAAGCGAACAATAATAAGACAGAGATAATGACCAATTTCATTTCTTTCTTCGACATTTTACCTAGATCCTGAAGCTGAGCTCTTATCAATGCTTTGCTATCTTTTAGGTCATCCATTTCAGGCTTGATTAGTCTTGTCATGACAAAGTAGAGAACAACCGACATGAGGATGGACCAAGGTGCTGCATAGATAAACCATTTCCCCCATGTAATATCAAAGCCAAACGCCTCTCCCATAAAGCCTAATGCCACCATATTTTGGGCAGCTGCCGTTTTTATCCCGATATTCCAAATGGAAATGGACTGCACAGCCGTAATCATCAACAAGGCAGATAGCTTACTATTTTTTGCTAACGATAGAGCTGCCACAATCCCAAGTAGGATTGGAACCAATGTTCCAGCTCTAGCTGTCGCACTCGGAACAAAGAAGGCAAGGACAATACTGACGAGAATGGTTCCTACGACAAGGCTGCTTGCCTTCGTTCCTACCTTTGACATGATATATAGAGCAATCCGTTTATGAAGCCCGGTAATCTCCATCGCGACCGCAAGGAATGAAGCACCGGCAACTAGTCCAACCGCCGTATTGCTAAAGCCTCCTAGAGCTAGCTGCAGAGCTCCCTTAGTTGTATAAGTAACAGATGGATCTTCCACCGTTGGAGCAAGACCAATAAAGACGGTAATCAATCCTATAATGGCTGCTGCACTGACTGGATATGTAACTGCTTCCGTGATCCATAGAATAACCGCAAAGGCCAGGATGGCCAATGCTCTTTGCCCTGCCACAGGAAGCCCTTCCGGTGTTGGTAAAAGAATAATGATAAGAAAGACGATAATTGCTGCAATCATAGAGATTATTTTTTTCTTTTGCATGATAAAATCCCTCCCTTTCATATCTTTATCATAAAATAAAAAACAGCAATGTAAGCGCTTTACTAAATTACTTATCACTTACATTACTTACATAACCTAATAAACCCGCCCCTGCCTAGGTCATTCCCCTTGCTTACCACAAGAGAAATAGACTAAATTATGAAGGATATTTGATAGGTTTAATATTCTTAGGGAAAAAAGGAAAGGAATTATTCACCTAATAATTGGCTCTTTTTCAGTAAACCATCAATCCTTATCATAAAATATTTAATTACGCCAAACGCATTTATCTCTATACAGCAATTTAGAGGTGCGGGCGGTTAATGCCTAGGTATATAAATACATTAAATTTACCTCTTATGTTAAAATCAGGATATCAAAGGCGGTATCTGTTTGAATAAAAGGTGATGGGAAAGATATTTCTACACAAAAAGGGGGGACAAAGGTGAACAGTCCTGTAGGCAGAAAAATACGAACGGAAAAAGTGGTAAAGGCATTAGGTATACCCGTCAATAAAAATTTACCTCCAATACATAGAGATGAAGAACATCAGACAAGAACGATTGAAGCCATCATTGACCGGGCTATAGCCAACACAATTGTTTCCGCCAAAGGCAGCGGAGCGCCTGATGAAGTCATTGATGAGTTAATTGACCGTTACTATAAAGAGGGGCTTTTCACTCCATATGAGTTAGAGTTTCTTGAAAATGAAGACCCAGATCAAGATGAGCTAAACGCCTACTCTTGGAAAATCGAATGCAATTCCGCTCTTTTATGGGCCGTCAGCCTAGTCCGCGACTTGCCATTTCCAAATGAATTATCAGATGTCCAGAAACTCTACGACCTCATTTTCCAATCTGAGCGGAATGAGCTGCTCAGTCAGGCTCAATTTAGGGATTACAATATATTAATGGATGAATTGGACTTATATTATCGCCTGCATTGGGCGCTTGTTGAAACACGTCTCCATAACCAGGAGCTTGCCGTTAGCATTAATCCGGGTGTCGTTTATGAACGAAGATATGGGTTGACCTGGCTATTGAATTTGGCCGGGGAGGAATGGGAAGACATTTCGATGGATACTTGACCATAAACAAAGAAAGAAGAGATGCCATTTGCAGCACCTCTTCTTTCTTTATTTATAAGCATGACCATCCTGCTTGTCTACATATCGGTTCATCGCTTTTGGCTTCAGATTAAGGATCCTCATCCGAAAACCGCTCTCTGGGTAAGTTGGAATTCTAACCATGCTATAGGTAAGATCTTGCTCACAAACCTCATATTCAAGTTCCTGGGCCAATAACTCCATGACTATCTGCATTACCTTCACAGTGGCCCATTCCCCTGCACAACGATGTCCTTTATCGTAATCACCGCCGCCTTGCGGGATGAAATCGAAAGGGCTTTTCTTCCAATCCTTGAAGCGATCTGGATTAAATTCCTCGGGATTTTCCCAAAGGTCCGGATGATGATTCGTTCCGTACAAATCAAGCAAGACTAGGGTCCCTTTCTTGAAGGCATACCCTTCCCAAAGGAAATCTGTCCGAACCCTTGCGCCAAGCATGGGGGCAAATGGATAGTAACGTCGTATTTCCTGAACAACCATCTTACTGTAAACTCCATCGTCCTCCCTCAGCCGAGCTCTGACAGAAGGGTGCTCATGCAGGGCCAATGCGCCAAACACGATGAAATAGGAAATGGCTACTGTCGGACGGATTATATTGATGACCTCAACTGCTGCTACCTCAGGCTCCATTAGCTCGCCGTCAAGCTCAGTATGGTGGGCCATGATGAAAAGAGCCGTATCCTCTGACGGGGATAGCTGGCCATCACGGACCTGCCTGATTAGGTCAGCCACCCATTTCTCTGTGTTCTTCCGGGCTTTTCTGCCACGCTGATAGCGAGGTCCTACGCCTCCAATCGAATCCACCAGGTCAAATAACTGCTCGGCACGTTCTCTTTCCTCATCCTCATAAAGCGGCACTCCCGCCCACTCACAGGCAATACGGCATAGGACCACCTTCGCCTCTTCCAGCAGGACAATCTCCTGCTCCTTTATCCAGCTTTCGGCAGCGGCCTGAAATTCCCTTCTTGCTATCGTCTCAAGCCGTCCGAGACTTTCATGGGTCATGAAAGACATGAACATCGCCTTGCGATGCTTGTGCTCCTCATCATCCAGCACCTGGACACCATGCTCCCCGAACAATGCCTTCTGAATCCGCTTCGGAATCGCCGGCTTGCGTATGAAGCGCTCTTCATCATAAAAAGCGCGCGCCGCTTCCTCTCCTGTGATGCAAATGACCTTCTGACCGAGCAATCTTGTCTGAAAAAGGTTCGCGTTCGCTCGATATGTCCGGTTAGGCAAATAATTATATCCTTCTGAAAGCAATGTCAATGTTTGATCAATTGTCTTTTCTTTCGGGATTTTCCTCCCTTTGAGCATCCTTACCAACTCCCATCTATCCGTGCCAATTATTTACGATTAGGATACCCTTCCGCACACTCTTCATAAACCTGCTGAAATCAGTCCAAACAAAAAAGAAGCAATCCATCCCGTCCTCCAAAATGGTTTGCTTCTTTCAGCACTTTCCTCTATTTACGATGGAGCTTCTCCATTTCTTCCGCAACAAATTGGACATTTGGGCCAACAATGACTTGAAGGCTCTCCGCACCTGTCACATGGACACCATGCACCCCTGTCGCTTTAATATTCTCTTTGTCGACTGATTCCATATTCTTCACCTCTAGCCGCAGCCTTGTTGCACAATTATCAATGGAGACAACGTTTTCTGCTCCGCCAAGAGCAGCATAAATCTTCTCTGCCTGCACAGCATACTTGGTTTCCCGTGAAGAGCTAGTTCCAGAGACTTCCGCCCCTTCTTCAATTGCTTCCCCGCGGCCAGGTGTTTTCAAATCGAACTTCACAATGATGAAACGGAAGAGGAAATAGTATATAACCGCAAACACAAGACCTTGGACAAGCAGCATGTATGGTTTGTTCGCCAAGGCAAGATTGTAGCTCAAGAAATAATCAATAAATCCCGCGCTGAAGGTGAAACCAGCAGTCCACTGAAAGGCTGCCGCGATTGCTAAGGATAAGCCCGTCAAAGCAGCATGAACCAAGTACAGCATCGGAGCAAGGAACATGAAGGCAAACTCGATTGGCTCCGTTACACCTGTCAGGATTGCCGCAAAACCAGCCGCGAGCATGAGTGAGCCGACCTGTTTCTTATATTTTGATTTTGCCGTATGATACATCGCCAGCCCTGCAGCCGGAAGGCCGAACATCATGATTGGGAAAAATCCAGCTTGATACATACCCGTAACACCTTTCTCCCCTGTACCGGACCAAAAGTTCGAGATATCATTAATCCCCGCCACATCGAACCAGAAGACCGCATTTAAGGCATGGTGCAGCCCAGTCGGGATCAATAAGCGGTTAAAGAAGCCATACAATCCTGCCCCGATTGCTCCAAGCCCGCTGATCCATTCGCCGAATTGAACCAAAGACGAATATACTGGCGGCCAGATGAGCAAGAGTACAAGCGAGAGAATTAGCATCACGATTGAGGTCATAATTGGCACAAGGCGCTTTCCGCTAAAGAAGGCGAGCGCATCTGGAAGTCTCACATGACTGAATCTGTTATACATCGAGGCGGCAACAAGTCCGCAAATAATCCCGACAAAGGCATTCTCTATTTTACCGAAGGCGGCATTTACATTACCCGCATCCACTCCTTGAAGCATCGCCACTGAATCACTGCCTAATAGGGTCGTCACGACTAAATATGCCACAAGTCCGCTAAGTGCGGCTGATCCATCCCTGTCCTTCGACATCCCGAGGGCAACCCCAAGAGCAAACAGGATGGGGATATGGTCAATGATTGATTTCCCTGCCATAATCAGAAAAGCCGCGACAGAGCTGCCAGCCCCCCAGCCATCCGGGTCAATCCAATATCCTATCCCGAGCAATACTGCCGCGGCTGGCAAAACTGCGACCGGAAGCATCAACGAACTGCCTAGCCTTTGAAAAAACTTTCGCATTATGTTCCCCCCCTATTACCTATTGTCTAACCGATGCTTGCCCGCTAAAATTGCCCCTTGAACATGATGAATGATGAATAAGCGTAATGAATGCTAACAAAAAAGAACCTATCGCTATCGGGAAATACCTTCGCGCAGTGGTAAGGCTGCATAACGCGCCGGCGAAGATGAGTATCCGTTAGGCGATATCCTTTTGGGGGCCTCGGGGAAATCCTCCTCATCCACCACCTCCTAAAAAAATGTCTTTCACCCTTCACTGTAATGCTATGCGATTTTGGACACTTCATTCTTACGACCTGGAATAAGCCTATAAGCAAAAAAAGACAAGGCAGCGAAATTTCTGCCTTGTCTTAACTATCCATATATATCTTGTCGTCATTCAATGAAATTCGCCTCATTCTCATTTCTTAGAAGACGCGTCTTAGCCGAACGGCGGCAAAAGCGCTCATAAAATGCCACTGCTTCCTCTTTTGATAGATCCATTAGAATTGTTAGCTGAAAGGGCTTCGCCCGATTATAAAATTGAATGGTTGTAACTCCGAACCTTCTCTGCAGCCAAGTATGGCTCACTTCAATCTGCTGCAGATTCCGCCACTTCGTATGGATTGTTCTTGTGAACAATCCTCCCTCTCGCACTTGTATATACTCCTCTTCCTGCAAATAGCTCGTGAACTGATAATCGAGCAAACGGAAGATAACCTCAGCTAATAGGACAATCGCTGCCGCATACAGCCATTCCCGCTTTACAAAGGATAAGATGATGATGGCGGCCAATGTAAAATAGTATGGCCTGATCAGCTTCAACCAAAGGATTTTCTTCGGCAAGCGATGCATATTTTCGACAATGTGATAGTCAGGCAATAACTGGTTCACTAACTGATAGGCCCTCTTTTTATCCATGAATGGATAAAGAGAATTGACCTCAGTCTCACTCCCGATTATTTCCTGTCCGGCACTGACAAGTTTGATTTCCACCATGCCAAAAATCCTTTTCAGCAAGGACTGCTGAATCTTAATGGCCTGCACCCGCGATTTCTGGATGGAATAGGCATTTGTCGTAAAAACACCCCTTGTGATATAAATACGGTCTTTATCAGCTGAAATAACAAAATTCCCGTATTTAAACAAGGTTTGCAAGTACCCTACAGCAAAGGCGGCAGCTAATGTCACCAAACCTAAAGGAATCCAAATCCACATATTTCGCTCGAAATAATGCAGCACCTGCTTAGAGGTTTCTTCGATATTCAGCCATTCATCGAGCTGGAAATAGCCTGTGAGCAAGAGCGGAAAAAGCGCCAGAAAGCTAAACGAGGTGAACGCCGCCTTTATGGTATCCTTATTAGTCGATTCAAAATAGATGACCCGCTCTTCCTCATGCTGCGCATCGACCTCTATCTTTCTCTCCTTCTCTAGCAAACTTTCAAGAATACGTGCCTCTTCCTGTAAGGAAATTGCCGGGAAAGCTATGTTTGCATCCTTATCGCTCGTGCCCGTCTCGAGCTTCAGCGAAGTAATCCCCAAAAGCTGATGCAGGAAATTCGTTTTCGAATGATGGTCCTGGATGCGTTCAAATGGAATATTACGCTGATTTTTGATAATGACTCCATCTCTAAAAATGAAGGCTTCCCTCGTAATCTCATACGTTTCTATATACCATTTCAAGATACTGTAGAGAATATATCCAAAGAACAGCGCAATCAGCGCATATCTTCCCCAAACAATCCACTTGGAGGTTGAACCAATATTGATGACAAAGAGGATAATGATCAGAAAGAAAGTCTCTTTTATAAAGGAAGCAATATTAAAAAGAATAATGGCTGGATGATATCGTTTCTTCTCGTTCATCAGGCTTCCTCAACTCCATTCTCCTCTTCAAGCTTAACCTTTGCATAAGTGGCAATTTGTTGCCTTAACGCATAGGCTTCTTCCTGATGTATGGCTGGAATCGTATGATCTGAGGTGGTTGTACCAATTTCGACATTAAAGAGTCCATATTTTCGCAAGAATGGTCCTTGGCTTGTTGAGACATATTCAACCTTTTCCATCGGAATCACGATATGCTTCACCGTAAAACGCCCATACTTCAGCTGAGCAAATTGCTCATCAATTTCATACCTCCATGTCTTCTGTAAATAATACGGCTCGATGCCAACAGCCCAAATGGCCGATACAAATAGCAAAATGGAGCCAATTGTGAGAATTGCTGTAATCCATGTTTTCCAATCATAATAATACGCTGCATAAAGGACTGCTCCTGCAAGAACCAAAGCAATTCCATAGCCAAGCAGATTGCTAATGCGCCAAACCCGTACACTGTCAGCAGATATTCTTTTTGTCGGTTCATTTATATGTAGATACATTCCCTTCCCCCTTCCTTTCTAGCTATTTATGAATATTCTCTCATAATTACCAGTGACAATAAATAGAATATGAGAAATCCTAACCAGCTGGTACCTGTCTATTTCCCAAGAAATAGGTCGAAACCGCTCTAACCCTCTTCCATTCTGAATAATAGAGAAAAGGAAGAATCTATCTATTTACAGCCGTAAATCCGTCGCAAATAATTATAATGAAAGCCTAATCGCAATTTTCAAGGAGGCATAACTGATGAGCAAGACTACCGGAAAAACAAGAAATTACACCAAAGAAAAATATGCAGAACCGTGCTCAACTCATTCAAAAGATTTCTTAATTGGCGGTTTGATCGGCGGCATGATTGGTGCAGCTGCCGCACTTCTATTGGCACCAAAGAGCGGAAAAGAGCTCCGCAGCGACCTTGCGGCTACTGAAGGCGGCCAATACATTTGCCATAAAGCCAATGAGCTAAAACAAAGCGTTGCCCAAAAAAGTGAGGAACTCACTGAACAATGCATGGCCACAACAGCAGAAATATCCGATAAAATAGCTGAACAATACTCTATAATCTGCGAGAACATCAGCGCTCTCAAACAAACGCTGACCGAGGCCCAAGCTGAAGTCGTTGAGGAAATCGAGGAAGAGCTCGAGGAAGAAAATAAGTAATAAACTTGAAGGCAGGATAGAGATTATCCTGCCCTTTCTTATATAAAAGGCTCTGATTCATCGCTGATTTAGCTATATAAATAAAAAAGCAGGCCATAGCCTGCTGTCAACGATTCATTAGTCTACCTTTCTTGTAGGGACAAATGATTCTTTATATGTATCTTCCCATAAATCAATACGGCTCTGAACGTGAATTTCATCACGTAAGCTTGTATAGTGTTTCTCGATTTTCTTGGTAATTCTCTCACGCCAGAAATTCTTAAATTCTGGTTGAATCATCATAGAATGAGCAATTTTGAGACCATCTGTATCTTCACCGAAAACCACCAAAACTTGGCAATCCTCGTAAGAATGATTTTCTTTTCCTAATAACTTATCCAGCATTTCAACTGTCACGACCTTATTCAGGCGTTCTTGTTCAGCCGGATCTGGGTGATGAAGCGTATTCGGGCAAATATGCGCTACCTTTCCGCTTTCTCCTACTACTACACGAACATAACCTAATGTTTTTTCATTGTTTGGCATTACAGATCCCTGCTTTCTTGATCGTTATATAACTATTATATTTTTCACGGATTAGCATTATCAATCCTTAAAAAATGCCAATTATCAATCTAATAGGAAAAAGGAGAAAATTAATACTAGAGGGAACAGTATTAGGGTATAGGGATAAAGCTTGAATATGAATAGTTGGAGGGATGAACTTGTTAGGTGAAATGGAACTGCTAGTAAATGAACAGGCTATACTAGGGGAAGGACCTACATGGGACGAGGCAAGACAGGTTCTCTATTGGCTCGATATCATGGGCAAGAAACTACATATATATGATTATGCTAAAGGCACCAATCAAACGATTAAACTTGACCAAATGCCCGGAACAATCGTCCCAAGGGAATCTGGCGGTGCTGCCATAGCCCTGCAGGAAGGATTTTTCTTCATGGATCTTGAAACGGAGCAATTAGAACCAATTGCAGACCCAGAAAGACATTTGCCGGATAATCGCTTCAATGATGGGAAATGTGATCCAAAGGGCCGCTTCTGGGCAGGCACCATCCATCTCGAGGGAAAGGAACATACCTGTGCGTTATACTGCCTAGACACAAACCTAGAGGTTGAAAAGAAAATCAGTGGGGTTACGAACTCGAACGGGCTCGCCTGGTCACCGGATGAAACGGCTTTTTATTATATTGATACGCCAACATTGAAAGTCCGCGCCTATGATTATGACGCCGAAACTGGGAACATTACAAATCCTCGTGATGTCATCCATTTTCCCGAAGACGAAGGATTTCCGGATGGAATGACCATTGATGAGGAAGGCATGCTCTGGATTGCCCATTTCAGCGGATCAAAGGTATCACGATGGGACCCAAATAGCGGACGCCAGCTGTCTTCCATATCCGTGCCGGCCAAGCATGTTACCTCATGCACCTTCGGAGGCCCTGATTTGGATGAACTCTATATCACAACAGCCAAGCTTGATGACACGAATATGGATGAATTCCCTCATGCCGGCGGACTATTCCGTATCAAAACAGGGGTTAAGGGATTGCCCGCATTTCGTTTTAATGGTTGAGCATTTGGTGAAGAGAACAGAAGCGGACAGCTTCTGTTTTTTCATGCTTGTCCCAAGCAATCTGGGGTGATGGCTCACAGCCAATTCCAATAAGATAAGCCTCAACTAGGAATAAGGACCGGCCACCAGAAAAACAAACTCAAGCCTTCCTTTTTGTCCTTTTCGGTAAATCAGGTACCTTTCGGAATGTATCGACAATATGCATAATGGCAAAATACGGATGCGTCCATATCATTTTAGGCCCGCTTTTTCGCATGACATCCTTGACCTGTTTCTTCATATCCGGCTTATAGCAATGAATCTTGCAATTTTGGCAAGCCGGCTTTTTCTCCTGGAATGGACACTTGCTCAAACGAAATAGAGCATATTCCTTTAGTTCTGCACAGCTCTCGCATAGCTCCATCTGTTTGTGCTCATGCCGGCAATACATCTCAATCATGGAGACAATCGTTTCCCGTTCTCTCTGCATTCGTTCCACGCCACATCTACCTCCCTCTCTATCATACAAATAAGAAAAGGGCAGGACAGCCCACAAATGTAACCAACGGGTACATGATGACTAATATTCTAATCAACAATGAAATAATCCGCTCCAAGTATATTGCCATCAGCCCCCCAACTGATTACAAAGGCATCAAACAATCCTTATTAAGCATATCTTTTTAAAAAAAGAAGACAGGTGCGTGTGTCCATTGAAATTAAAAAAGAAACAAAAGCAATTTGTTTTTTATCTCATAGAAAGTTCAACCATTAAGCGTTTCTTGCTGTTGGATATGCTCACAGGGACTGGCCTGTACTACCTATTTAAACTGTATTCCTCCAATGTCTTAATTGGAATGGTCGCAAGCATTGTCGGAGTCGAGGGAATAAGGAAGGCCCGATTTGTGATCAAGAATATTACGACTCGTTAAAGAACAATGTCTTGGAACCTTAGGCACCTGCTCCTATCCAGCATGCCGCTCTTCCGCTCCGTATCCAGTTTGCGGGTAAATCAGGGATGACAGCCATCCTCATCAGCTATCAGAGACCCGGGTTCAGTGATATCTTTACTAGGAAGCCTATTTATAATAGAATGAGCCCTGAACAACCGTTTTCAGGGCTTTATATTATGAAGGGAGAGCAAGAATATCGGAGAAAGTTCATGATGAGCTATGTCCTAGAAATGCTCTCAGTTTATCACTTTGAGGATTAAGCAAAACCTCTTTAGCAATGCCTTGCTCTTCAATACGTCCATTGGCCATAAAAATAACACGATCAGCCACTTCTTTGGCAAAGTTCATTTCATGCGTGACAACAACCATGGTCATCCCTTCTTCTGCTACTTTTCTAATAACTTGAAGCACCTCTCCGACTAGCTCTGGGTCTAGTGCCGAAGTAGGTTCATCAAACAACATCACTTTTGGGTGCATCGCTAAAGCCCGCGCAATTGCTACTCTTTGCTGTTGCCCGCCCGATAATGTCTTGGGATAGTCATTTTTCTTCTCTTCTAATCCAACCTTTTTTAAGAGCATAGCCGCTTCCTCTTCCACCTGTTTTTTGGGCCGCTTTAACACATGAATAGGCGCCACCGTAATATTCTCTAATGCAGTCATATGGGGAAAGAGATTAAACTGCTGAAATACCATCCCGACCTCTCTTTTTATATGCGCTATATTCGCTTTATTGTCATCCAGAGGAATCTTATCAACAATTATCTTTCCACTCGTGATTTTCTCCAAATGATTTATGCACCTAAGCAAGGTGCTTTTTCCTGATCCGCTAGAACCGATTACGGAAACAACTTCTCCTGTTTGAATCGTCAAATCAATTCCTTTGATGACTTCTAAATCTCCAAACCGCTTATGAACGTCAATCATTTCAACCATCACATCAGAATATTGCCTATCAGTATCCATCTCCTCTATCTCCTAACGTAAAATCCTTTTCTATACTTCTCCTACTGATAACCGCTTCTCCACACGGTTCAAGATAAACGTGAAAATGGTTGTTAAAAGCAAATAAAAAGCCGCAGCTACTACATAGAACTCAATAAATGCATAGTTTGAAGCCGCATAACGTTGTGATACCATCAATAATTCTGATACAGTCACCAGGGAGGCTAAAGAAGAATCTTTCAGCATCATGATAGCCTGGTTTCCTAATGAAGGCACGGATACACGCAATGCCTGCGGCAAGACAATTTTTCTCATTCTCAATACATAACCCATGCCCAGTGATTCTGCAGCCTCTATTTGTCCTTGAGAGATGGACATAATGCCCCCTCGATAAATCTCAGCGATATAGGCTGCAGCATTGATTCCTAAAGCAACAACAGCTGCTGTCATTGGCGTCAATTCAATACCGATCTGCGGCAATCCATAATAAATTAAAAATAACTGCACAAGCATTGGAGTTCCTCTAATAATCCATAAATAAAAATTGGCGATATGCACGAAGACTGGAATAGTTGATATCTTAAGCAAAGCTATAACCAGTCCTAAAATCAGTCCAACAGCGGTTGAAAGGATGGAAATCTTCAACGTAACCCATGTGGCTTCTATCATGAAGGGGAGATAATCGACGACTAAGCTAAAATCCAGCATATTCATCTCTCCCTTTATTCATAGATGCTTGTTCCGAACCATTTCTTGCTGATGTCACCGTATGTTCCATCCTTCACCATCTCTTTAATATGGTGATCAATCTCTTTCACTAATTCCGTTTCACCCTTGTTCACTGTAATACCCGCGACTTCATCATATAAAATATCTCCCACAGCCACTGCATCATAATCATTTTCAACAATAATATTTCCTCCTACTGCCTTATCTGTGATGGCCCCATCAATCCGGCCATTCGCCAAATCCTGAAATGATAATAAGTCAGACTTGTAGAGAACCGGCTCACCTCCTAGCCTTTCTACCTCTTTAGTAAAGGTGGTTCCCGTTACTACGCCAATTTTCTTGCCCTTTAAATCTGTCTTGGCATCCTTCATATCCGTATTAGCTGGAGCAAATAGCTGAGCCCCCGTTCTATAATAAGGTTCGGTGAAATCTACTTTCTGTTTCCTTTCCTCCGTGATGGCCATGCTCGAAATAATAATTTCGTACTTCTTGGATAACAGACCTCCAATTATGGAATCCCAGGGGGTAGCAATGAAATTTACTTTTATATCCATGCGTTTTGCAATTTCATTCGTTATGTCCACATCAAATCCTTCAAGTTCATTGGAGTTATTGTAAAAATTGAATGGCGGATAGGCTCCCTCAATCCCTACATTTATGACACCATTTTCTTTAATTTCTTGAAGCGCGCTTTTTTCATCATCACCTTTTTTATTCAGCCCGCATGCTACTGTGACCATCATAAGCATCAACATCATTAGATACAGGAATCCCTTCTTCATCGATTATTCCTCCTATCCTCTAAATTAATTAAATTCTCTGGCTATCTATAAACTTGTCTTTCTAATTTATAATCCTTATGGATAAGAAATGACTAAAATTTATTTGTATAATGCACATAAGAATAAAAAAACTGAAATTATTATTCAGAGCTCACAATTCATCCATCTGTCACAAGTGGCAGGGTTTCTTTTATCAGTAGATTTTTTTATCATGTTTGGGTATGGTGAAAATTATAGAGCTCCTTACACTACATAAACAAAAAAATACCGTCATGGACGGTATCTGCTTTAGCTCTATTAAATTGGCAGCGAGACAATAGTTAAACTAATTGACGCTATTATTTATCCTCAATTCATCTCGAATTTCCTTAAGATATTCATTTTTCTGTCTCATCAACTTTAAGATTGTAACGACAACATAAACAATAAAAATGAAAAATCCTAGATAGATCAATAAAGGAATAAGTGCAAAAAGAGACAATGTCATGAAATAACCCCTCTAAACATATTTTAATCATAATATTATCACAATATACTGTAAATTAATTGTTTTAGAATATGCCAGCAGGAAATAGATGTATGAACTATTTGCAATCCTTATTTTGATAGCAGCAATATTGATAGGCTCTTGGCGAAGTATTCACACCCCGCGAGGGACTAAATATAGGGTTTGGGGAATTGCAAGTATGCTGATATTCGCACCTGTGTTTTCCTGGTTAATTGGCAGATTATACGGGATATACGAGGGTAGCGGGGTTGCCGTGATTGGTGTATTTGTTATTGCGTTTCCTCTTATTTTTATAACTGGAGTGTAGGTGACAGGTAAAGGCAAAGGAAATTAGAAAAAACGTTGTTAAAGATAAGCTAACGAGCTTGTCCTCAACAACGTTTTACTAACGTCCAGGCACTTGAACGATCTTTTAGTTTTTAAATAAAGGTTGTGCCAAACAATTTTATTTCCAATCAAATTTTATCGATTTAGCTTTTAATATATAGAACCAAACAAGGATTGTTATGAAAATAAAGATTAGCATGGTAATCCCTAATCCGCCTGTATAACTGCTCCATCCTAAGGAACCGACAACCATACCGATACTACCAACAACCGTAAATCCGAAATTCATGACGGAAGATGCTGCTCCAACATCTGTCTTGGTAGCGGATAATAATAAATCTGAAATCAACGGTCGGAAATAGGACGTTACAACAGAGTAAAGGATATAGGACAATAAGAAAATGATTGGAGCGACATCCCCCACTGTTAAAATTAATACCGCAGAAATAATGGATACGATAATACCAGCATTAATCGCTTTTTTCACTGACCCCGCGCCAAATCGCATGTACATAACCGGACCTAAAATAGATGCTGCAGCGTTAAGCGCGAAATACATACTGAAAGTTGTTTCCGATACACCAAAACCATCTATATAGATATACGATGCAAGGGCTAAGTAAGCCATGAATGGCGCCGCTATGAACGCACCTACTAATAGTAAACTTGAGAAATTAGGATTTTTCGCTACTTTTCTTAAGCCTAAAATAGATTGAAGCGTACTGCTTTGTGTGCGCTCGTTGACTGGTAACGTTTCCTGCAATAAGAATGCCCCTGCAAGCGAAACGCCTGTTAAAGCAGCTAATACAATAAACGTCATTTTCCAATCAGCTACTTCCAAAATAAGTGCTCCTAAAACAGGTGCCAACATAGGGGCAATTAACATAAAAGCCTGTGTAACAGACAGCACCTTTGACATGGCTTTTCCTTCATAACTGTCTCTTATCAGGGCAGTAGAAATGGCTACCATACCGCCAGCACCAAATGCAGAAGCGCCACGCGCAAGAATGAGCAATAGAATATTTGGAGCGAAGGCACAAGCAGCACTGAAAATTAAAGAAATAGAGATACTTGCAATCAATACCGGTTTACGGCCATATTTATCACTCATCGGCCCTAAAATTAAAATGCCGATTGCCATGAATATAAAGAATATTGTCATCGTAAAGCTCATTGATGTAGACGTTGTATTAAAATAAGCCGTCATTTCTGGTAATGCTGGCATATATAAATCAGTCGATAATGGCGGAATCATCGATAGAATGGTAATCAATGCGATTAACCCAGCATTTTTTAAATATTTTTGTTGCATAACTTAACTCCCTCTAAATCATATAGCTTGTGCTATATAAGCGCGAACAAATCCATGATTACACATGACGTAATGCATTCTTGGCCATTCGAGACATTAATGGAATTAGTATGTCCATCTCTTCTTTCGAAAACCCTTCAAAGATCATTTGCTCTGTTTGACGAATACTTCGATAAATTTCTTCCAAAACATCTAAAGCAGCATCCGTTAACTTAATGATTCGAGCTCTTGAATCAGCCGGATCGACCTGACGAGCGATGAAATTCTTTTGCTCCAGCCGGTTTAACAATCCCGTAACGGTGGGGTTTGAATAATTTAAAGCACGTTCAATATCACGTTGGTGAAAAACTTTATCCGATTCATGCGCAAGTAATATAATCACATCTGCCTGACTTTGCGTTAAACCAATTTGCTTCAAATGTTCATCACCTATCCGCTTTGCAAGGTGCTCCACCATCTTTAAATGTGTTAGCACAGCAGGTTCTTGACCAGAATTCGCCATGTTAATCCCTCACTTATATAGACAACTTTATTAACAATATAGCTAGCTATTTATTTTGTCAATATGATAACAATAGGCAAAAATTTTACGTTAATTCTCTCGGAGCACATTCATTATTCTTAATCTATATAAACGATTTAAAAGAATTCATTTAACTAGGTATTTCAGACTGTTTTCTAAATAAAAATCAATAAGTATTGAATTTTATTTAAATTTATTTTAACATTTTTGATAAGAGGTGAGATAAATTGGAAAAGGAAGAAATTCCAGGGTGGTTGCTGTCACTTGATAAAGAATCGGTTGAATTTATCAGGAAATTTATTTTGAATTCAGGATCACTAAAGAGTATGGCCCAAATTTATGATGTTTCATATCCGACTGTCCGAGCCAAGCTAGATAATTTAATCAAAAAAATCGAATTAAATAGTAAAAAGGAGGATGTTGAATTTATCAACTTGATTAAAAACCTTGTCATTGATGAACGCCTCAGCTTAGAAACAGCTAAATTGATTATTGATAACTATAAAAACGAAAGGAAGGATTCTTAATGGGAACCGTGTATGGGCTGCTCTTAAGCTTTGGCATTCTATTTATACACCATTTTTTATCAAGGAGAGATAATTTGATTTGGGGAGCCATTCTTCCTGTCGGCTATGCCGGACTTATGATTTGGCTATTTTTCATAAAAAGAGCTGAATTTGAACCCTTTCTGCTTGTGGGCCTGTTTATTTTTTTAGGCATTTGGAGTGAGGGTCGAATATCTGTTAAAAAGAAAAGACAAAAGGAATTAGATAAAATTACGCTCCAAGATTTATAAACTTCAGCCAAAAAGGGACTATCCATGAAAGTCACTCTTCTCTCACTTATGGACAGTCCCTTTATCTTAGAAACATATAACTACCTTATAATAAATAGAGCACTGCCAATTTTCCTTTGGCTTTCTCCTAATATATTCATTAATTTACCGCCGACATATAGAGTGCTGGAACCCCCGCCATCAAGATTCACTGCTTCAACAGCACCCAACTTTAGCATAACATCAGCGCTTTGGCTTGCCGTTAAACCACTGCTTCCATTAATTCGTCCATCTGTGACTGCCATAACAAATCTTCCATCCTTGGTTTGGCCAA
>CAJGCH010000013.1 GCA_904501845.1 uncultured Bacillaceae bacterium
AGAGAAGTTAGTTGAACTCATCCGTACGAACTTTGACCTTCGTCCTGCAGGCATTATCAAAATGCTTGACCTCCGCCGCCCAATCTATAAACAAACAGCTGCATACGGTCATTTTGGCCGAAACGATCTGGACCTTCCATGGGAAAAAACGGATAAGGCAGAAGAACTGCGCACACAGGCTGCATTATAAGCCTGGGAGCTGTTCCTATTTACCATTTCAGACTGCAGACAAAATCATTTTGGTTTTGTCTGCAGTTTTTTTATGCCTAGTTTTACATGGACAGTCACCATTCTCCTTATGGGGAACTCTCTCGAATCAATAATGGTTATCCTTTTGGTGTGGGAGTGAATTTTGGGATTAACCATTTTCTAAGCCTTTACTACTTACCATACAAAAGATTTATAAAAATTACATATATTTCAAAAAATAACTCCTTCTTCGACAATTAATGCAAGGAAAGTCTGATAGTATATGGACGGAATTGTAAAAAATATCTATTTAAGCGAGGTTTTTATTTATAATGTGCGGTTTTGTAGGATGTGTTTTAAATCAGTGCCAGGACACTCTTGCCTCAGATGATTTAAAGGAAATGAACAATCTTATTTACCATAGGGGGCCTGATGATGAAGGCTTTTATATGGATGAGCATATACAATTGGGGTTTCGCCGTTTAAGTATCATTGATCTGGAAAGTGGCCATCAGCCGCTTTCCTATGAGAACGAGCGGTATTGGATTGTCTTTAACGGAGAAATTTATAATTATTTGGAGCTGCGGGAAGAGCTTGCCCTGAAAGGACTTGAATTCAAAACAAATTCCGATACGGAAGCCATCTTAGCGGCCTATGCTTATTATGGAGAAGAAGCGGTCAAGATGCTCCGCGGAATGTTTGGATTTGTTATTTGGGATAAAGAGGAAAAATCAATCTTTGCAGCGCGTGACCAATTTGGAATTAAACCGTTCTTCTATAAAGAGGAAGGTGAAAAGCTATTCTTTGCTTCTGAGAAGAAGAGTATCGTTTTGGCAGCTGGTGATGAGGAAGTCAATTTGGAGGCCTTGCAGAATTATTTGACCTATCAATTCGTGCCGGAACCGGAGACGATGACGAATGGAATTAAGAAGCTGCTGCCGGGACATTACTTAAAGAAAACAATTGGTGAGCCAATGGAAATTGGCTGCTATTGGAAAGCATCCTTTTCGCCAGTTCTGAAGTCGGAGGAAAATTGGGTGGAGGAAATCCGGGACGTGATGATTGACAGTGTGCAAAAGCATATGCGCTCAGATGTGCCTGTAGGCTCTTTTCTGTCAGGCGGTATTGATTCGTCGATAATTGCTTCTATTGCCAAGAAATATCATCCGAACATTAAAACGTTTTCTGTCGGATTTGAGCATGAAGGTTTTAGTGAGATTGATGTAGCAAAAGAAACAGCAGAGAAGCTGGGCATAGAAAACATAAGCTATATCATTTCGCCAGAGGAATATATGCAGGAGCTCCCAAAAATCATGTGGCATGCCGATGACCCATTGGCCGACCCGGCATGCGTACCGCTCTACTTTGTTTCAAGAGAAGCGAGGAAGCATGTGAAGGTTGTATTGTCAGGGGAAGGGGCGGATGAACTGTTCGGCGGGTACAATATTTATCGTGAGCCGCAATCTTTAGGGGTTTTTGCTAAAATGCCGGCAATCATGACCCGTTCTCTAAAATATATTGCTTCTATGCTCCCTGAAGGAGTCAGAGGAAAGAGCTTCATTGAGCGCGGCTGTACGCCAATGGAGGAACGTTATATCGGTAATGCGAAAATGTTTTTAGAGATGGAGAAGAAAGAATTATACAAATCGTATCAAGAAGGATTGGATTATAAAGCAATTACGGAGCCATTTTATCGGGAAGCTTCCGGTTATGATGATGTCAGCAAAATGCAATACATTGATATTCATACATGGCTTAGAGGGGATATTCTGTTAAAGGCGGACCGTATGACGATGGCGCACTCCCTTGAATTACGTGTACCGTTCCTTGATAAACGAGTATTTGAAGTTGCTTCCAAAATCCCAACTGATATGAAGACAAGCCATGGAACAACCAAGTATATTTTAAGGAAGGCTGTTGAAGGAATCGTTCCTGAACATGTCCTGACGAGAAAGAAACTCGGATTTCCTGTTCCTATCCGTCATTGGCTGAAGAATGAAATGCATGAATGGGCAATGAATCTGATAGCTGAAAGTGAGACAGATCACCTGTTCCATAAGGACGTCATCTACCGATTGCTTGACAATCATGTGAATGGCAAAGCCGATTATAGCCGTAAGATTTGGACGGTGCTTGTTTTCATGATCTGGCATGGAGTATTTATCGAAAAAAAGTATTCTTTTCAAACGAAACCTGAAGAGTTAGTAACCATGCACTAATCATGACGGCATCCGCGAGCAGCGGATGCTATTTCTTTATGTTTTTTAGAAATTTTCTGGAAAACGAAACCAAAACCCTTCCTATTTAGTACAATTAGTATAGGAATTTACGTTTAGCGTATGACACACGAGGATGGGGAATAATGATAAGCGAAATAAAAAAAGGGTATACAATAAGATGTATCCCCTATTTTTAAATTGGCTTAGTTTTTTAGCTGAATGGGCTGCAAGGCGGCGTAATATTGCCCCTTTTCCGCATATTCTTTATAGATTCGGTCCATATCTTTTTTGTCTTCCTCGGTCAGCGGGCGGATAACTTTGGCAGGTCTGCCGAACGCAAGGGTATTAGGCGGGATTTTCTTTCCTTGCGGGACAAGGCTGCCTGCTCCAATGAAAGCTCCTTCGCCTATTTCAGCACCATCCAGAATGATGGACCCCATTCCAACCAAGGCTTTTTTCTTTACATGACAGCTATGAAGGATACATTGGTGTCCAATTGTCACATCATCCTCAAGGATCAGCGGGTTATTAGGACTTTGGTGCAGTACGGAGTTATCTTGTACATTGACTTTAGTGCCGATAATAACTGGGGCTACATCCCCCCTGATGACGGTGTTAAACCAAATACTTGAGTGCTCGCCGATCGTCACATCTCCGCTAATGACGGCATAGTCAGCTATATAAGCAGATGGATGGATGGAAGGGGTTTTATCTTTATATTGATATAATTTCATTTCATAACCTCCGCAATCTATTGTAAAATAATAGTTAATAAAAGTGTACATATAAAAAAATCATGTGTAAATATATTTACGTATATACAAACTGGAGGAGTGCAGCTATGAAAAAATGGGAAACAGAGGGGAAGGCATATGGAGTGATTGTCATTGTCCATGGGGCAATGGAGCATTCCGGAAGATACACATGGCTTGTCCAAAAATGGCTGTCAGCTGGATACCATGTTATCATTGGCGACCTGCCTGGACAAGGGATGACCTCTAGGTCAAACCGAGGCCATATCGATTCATTTGAAGATTATCTTGATACTGTGGAGACATGGATCAATGAAGCTTATACATTCGGCCTCCCTGTCTTCATGCTTGGCCATAGCATGGGAGGTCTGATTGTTATTAAAATGCTGCAATCAAGAGAGTTTAACCTTGCAGGAGTCATTCTGTCTTCACCATGCTTTGGCACATTGATTAATCCGCCTAAACTGCTCGATACATTCTCTCATATCATAAATCTTGTTTATCCATCTTATCGCAGAGGTACAGGTATGACGATTGACATGGCCACACGAAATAAAGAAGTCATTGAATTTGATTTAAACGATTCTCTTTATGTGACGACTGTGTCTGTTAGATGGTATCGTGAACTTGTAAAGGCCATGAAGGATGCTTTTGATTTTGATGAGGATTTTCCGGACATTCCATTCTTGGTCATGCAGGCGGGAGATGACAAAATCGTTGACCGCCATTTGGTGAGGGAATGGTTTAATTATTGTCCTGCCTCTGAAAAGCATTATAAGGAATGGCCGAAGCTTTATCATGAGATATTCAATGAGCCAGAGAGGGAGGACGTATTTCAATACGCCAAGAGCTTTGTTGAAGCCCGCCTCCGCAATATCGGTTATATCATTTAAGGAGATGGAGAATGTTGAGGCTGCCTGCAACTGAATTCGGTTTAGCGAAATTGGTTTTCAAAGATATCTTCCCAATCGTTCATCGGGAATTGGGCTATTGGGAGGAAAGAGCGAATTCAATTCCTAATGAGGAGCTTCGAATCCAAGCGAAGGCGAGCATTGCCCATAAGACCTTTCATTGTGAAGGGGGGTCAATCCTCGCACTGATCGCGGGGGAAAACAAAACCCAGGTGATTCGGTTCATCGTAGCCTATCAGACAATCAGCGACTACCTCGATAATTTGTGCGACCGCAGTACTTCGTTGGATCCGGATGACTTTGCTCTCTTGCACGAATCCATGAAACATGCAATTAACCCCCAAGCTGAGCTCAAGAATTATTATGAGCAGCGGGTGGATCAAAATGACGGCGGATATTTGGCCGATTTGGTTGGGACATGCCAGGAGGTTATGCGAGCTTTGCCGCATTACGAGGAAATAAAGCCCTATTTAGCTGAACTTTGCGGGTATTATTGTGATCTCCAAATACATAAGCATGTTATATGGGAAGAAAGGGTACATAGATTACAAGCATGGTTCGCAAAAAATCAAAACCGTTTGCCAGAGGGCATGACATGGTATGAATTCAGTGCGTGTGCTGGCTCGACGCTTGGGATTTTCTGCCTTGTTTCCTATGCGGCTCGCTCTGACTTTCGGGACGGGCTGGCAAGAGATGTAAGGAATGCCTATTTCCCCTATGTGCAAGGCCTCCATATCATGCTTGATTATTTTATCGATCAAGAGGAAGATCGAGTCGGAAATGATTTAAACTTCTGTTTTTATTATGAGTCAGAAAAGAAGATGATTGAACGCTTATGCTTTTTTTAGAGCAGGCAAATCTTGATGTCAAAAAGATTCCTGACAGTCATTTTCATCAGATGGTGAATCAAGGGCTTGTAGGCATTTATCTTGCTGATGGAAAAGTGGCCAAGCAAAAGGATGTCAAAGCCCATGTCCGCAAGTTATTGAAGCAAGGAGGATTCCGCTCCTATTTCTTTTATTGGAATTGTAAGATTTACTATGCTGTTAGTAAAATGTCAAAGCGAACAGGGTGAAGAACAATCCTTAGGGAAGGAGATCTATTCTGATGAAGCTCAGTATTTTAGATCAATCGCCTAGAGCAGCAGGAGAACCGACAGAGAAGGCGTTAAGCAATACAGTAGAACTGGCAACTCTCGCAGAGAAATTAGGCTATTCGCGCTTTTGGGTATCGGAGCATCATGATAGTCTTGGTCTTGCCGGTTCCTCGCCTGAGATTTTGGCGACGTGGATTGCCGCAAGGACGAAAAAAATCCGCATAGGAACTGGCGGTGTAATGCTGCCGCATTATAGCGCCTATAAGGTGGCAGAGAATTTTCGTGTCCTCTCCGGGCTGGCACCTGGCCGCATCGACTTAGGGATTGGACGGGCTCCAGGCGGCATGCCGAGGGCAACAAGGGCTTTGCAGGATGGCCGTCCGATTCCGAGCAAGGATCGTTTCCCAGATCAGGTGGACGAGCTGTATTGGTACTTGCATGACCGTCTGCCAGATTCTCATCCTTATTACGGATTGACGGCAACACCGGTCATTGGACAGCACCCTGATCTTTGGATGCTGGGCTCGAGCTCATCTAGCGCAGCTCTTGCCGCATATAAAGGTCTTCCTTATAATTTTGCGCTCTTTATTAACAGTGAATTTGCTGAGGAGAATATGCGGCATTATTTGCAGCATTTCCAAGCATCGGAGTCACATTCTGAGCCAAGCGGAATGGTCACGGTATTTGCTATATGCGCAGAAACAGATGAGGAAGCTGAGTATCTTGCCGGATCGCTGGATTTATCGATGCTATGGCTGGCGCAGGGAATTATGCGGGAAGGGACTCCCCATCCGGATGAAATTGGTGAACAGAGCTTTTCTGTTTTTGAACGTGAGCGCATCCTCTATAATCGGCGCCGGATGATTATTGGTTCGCCGCAAACAATCGGGAGACGCTTGGCAGAGCTTAGTGAACGCTTTCGGGCGAATGAAATCATGCTCACGACCATCACCCATTCCTTTGATGCGAAGAAAAAATCCTTTGAATTGATCGCGAAGGAGATTGGACTGGCGCCACAAAATTAAAATTGCTTATTCGCAATCCTTCCAGTAAAATGGAGAAAGAACAAAATAGCTGATTATTCCATGAAAGTGCCCTTTTTAGGGAGAATAGGGAAACCGGTGCGATTCCGGTGCAGCCCCCGCTACTGTGATTGGCATGTGTTTATGCCATAAGCCAGGAGACCTGCTTTTAGTGGTTTTAGCACTTATTTTTCGGAGGGAAAAGTAGGCTTAAAGCATTCACATGATTGATTTGCGTGAATCCTTAGCTCATCCTTTGAGCTAAGGTTTTTTTATTGTCTTGGAATAAGGAATGATGGAGTGGAAAAAGCATGAGTAGTAGAGATAGGAAACGCGGGAGGCTGCAGATGCCCGCTCTATACGGAGGGAGTCTTTTGTTCGTTGCGGTCGCGGTTATTTGGGGCCTTATAAGCGGCAGTGCGGATTTGTCCGTGCAAGAGATTGTTGGCATTCTCCTCAAAAATATTACAGGATATGAAGGGTTCTTTGAAGGTCAGAAAAATATTGAAATGATTATCTGGAATATTCGCCTGCCGCGTATATTGCTGGCATTATTAGTGGGAAGCGCCCTTGCTTTGGCTGGTGCGGCCTTTCAAGGGTTATTGCAAAATCCGCTGGCTGATCCCTATACAATTGGTGTCTCCTCTGGAGCATCTGTTGGAGCGGTCATCGTCTTGTTCTTTCAGCTGGAGATTGCCATCATTGGTTCGTATACATTGCCTTTGGTCGCGATATTGTTCAGCTTTGCCTCGCTTATTCTCGTCTTTGGCATCACGCGGGCGGCGAGCAAGACGTATGCGAATGAGACCATTATTCTTTCAGGGATTATTTTAAATTCCTTCATCGGCTCTGTTATATCATTAATCATCGCCTTGTCCTCAGGGGACCAAATGCGTGAGGTTCTTAATTGGCTAATGGGAAGTGTCGCATTGAAGAACTGGGGTCATATTGGCCTATTCTTTCCTTTCTTTGTGATTGGAGCTGCTGTTATTTTATATCATTACAGGGAGCTTAATGCGCTAGCCTTAGGAGATGAAGCTGCCCAATATGGAGGGATGAATGTGAGAAGGAAGAAGCTGATTCTCCTCATAAGCGCCGGCCTCTTAACGGGTGCTGCAGTGTCGGTATCCGGTGCGATTGGGTTTGTCGGTCTTGTCATTCCTCATCTCGTTCGGTTGGTTACGGGAGCAGACCATAAGCATCTTCTCCCGCTGTCGATGCTGATTGGGGGCGGCTATTTGGTTATAGCAGATATGGTGGCGCGAACGATTGTCAGCCCGCAGGAATTGCCCATCGGGGTTGTTACCGCCTTGATTGGAGCACCTGTATTCACCTATTTATTAATAAGAGAACGAATAAAAAGAAGGAATATATCATGTTAAAAGTATGCAATGTAAGTGCCGGATACAGGAAAGAACGTCTCGTTCTCAATGAGGTCTCTATGGAGGTAAAAAAGGGAGAGTTTTATGCCTTATTAGGCCCGAATGGGAGCGGTAAAACGACCTTTATCAAGGCTCTCCTTGACCCTAAGCAGCTTAATATGAACGGGACGGTTGAAATTTCAGGCAAAGAGGTTCGTCAATACAATAAGGAGGAGCTCGCTCGCGTGACAGCTGTATTAAGTCAGGAGCATGCAGTCAGCTTGGATTTCACCGTAGAGCAAATCGTGCTCCTTGGCCGCTATCCCTATCAAGGCAAAGGTCTCTTTAATACGTACAAGAAAGAAGACTATGCCATTGTTGATGAGTGCCTGCGGAAAACGAACAGCCTTGCCTTCAAGCATAAATACTTTCAGGATTTGAGCGGGGGGGAGAAGCAGCGCGTCCTCTTAGCCAAAGCGCTTGCCCAATCTCCGCAGCTATTGTTCTTGGACGAACCAACGAACCATCTTGATATTAAGCATTCGATTGAGCTTTTGAATTTATTGAAGGAGCTGCAATTGAATAACGGGTTAACAATTGTGGCAATTCTGCATGATTTGAACTTGGCCTCCCTTTATGCAGACCGGCTTGCCTTATTAAAGGATGGCAAAAAGATTGCAGAGGGGGATGCGAGTCTCCTCTTGAATGAGTCCTTGCTGATGTCTGTATATGGAGTAGAACTGATCAGCTCAATGCACCCAGTTATGGGGAAACCGCAAATATCCTTTATTCCTGAATATGTGAAAGTATAAAGAAAGCGCTAAGGATTTTTCTCTTAGCGCTTTTAGTATTTGGTTATCTTTTTTCAATCGCCACGATGAAGGGCGGATTGTTCTGCTGATTCAAGAATTTATATTCAAGCACATGGGCTGTATCCTGGGGAATCGCTCTCGCAAATCGAAGGATTTCATCGCGTTCAATGTCCCCGCCTGGATGGCCATGATAGATGACAAGCACGATGATCCCTTCTGGCTTCATCATCTCAAGAATCTGCTCGACACTTGAGATAGTAGTTGGGGCGGTAGTGATGATTTCTTTATCCCCGCCTGGAAGATAGCCGAGGTTGAAGATGGCACCCGCTATTTCGGTCCCATCGGGAATGCGGCTTTTTACATGCTCATGGCCAGTGTGTATAAGCGTCACATTGCTGCTCTTGCCATTTTCCTCAAGGCGGGCCCTTGTTTGCTCAAGGGCCGACTCCTGGATGTCAATGCTGTATACATGTCCGGTTTCACCGACAAGCTTAGCGAGGAAGAGGGTATCATGTCCGTTGCCCATCGTCCCATCGATTGCCACGTCACCAGGGGTGAGCGCTTTTTCGAGCAGGAGCCGTGCATATGGAAGGATGCGGTCAAGCTTCATGTACAGTCAATCCTCCATCGCGCACAAAGAACTTGCCTTGGTAGCTGTTGCGGCGTTTTAATTCCGCATCAATCGCATTCAAGACCTCCCATTTATTAACGCTCCACATCGGACCGACCATTAAGTCAATTGGACCGTCACCTGTGATGCGATGGATGATCATTTCTGGGGGTAAAATCTCGAGCTGATCGCAGACAAGGTTCACATATTCCTCGAATGATAGGAATTGAAGCATGCCTTTTTCATATTGCTTAACCATCGGTGTGCCTTTTAATAGGTGCAGCAGGTGAATCTTAATCCCTTGCACATCAAGCTTGGCCACTTCACGAGCGGTTTCCATCATCATTTCAGGTGTCTCAAGAGGCAGGCCGTTAATGATGTGGCTGCAGACCCGGATTCCATGCTTGCGAAGCTTATTGACCCCTTCGACATAGGTCGGATAATCATGGGCACGGTTAATGATGTTCGCTGTTTTCTCATGAACGGTTTGCAGTCCAAGCTCGAGCCATAGATAGGTACGCTCGTTCAGCTCAGCCAAGTATTCGACCACATCATCCGGGAGGCAATCCGGTCTTGTTGCAATGGAGAGGCCTACGACTCCTTCCTCGTTCATGACCGTCTCAAACTTCTCGCGCAGGACATCAACAGGAGCATGCGTATTCGTATAGGCTTGGAAATAGGCCATATATTTGCCATCCTTCCATTTTTGATGCATTTTCCCTTTAATGTCGGCGAATTGTTTCTTTAAATCCTCAGCCCGGTTTCCGGCAAAGTCGCCTGAGCCTGCCGCGCTGCAGAATGTGCAGCCGCCAAAGGCCACCGTGCCGTCTCTGTTCGGGCAGTCAAAACCGCCGTCTAGGGCTATCTTGAAGACCTTATGGCCAAATTGATTGCGCAAATGATAATTCCATGTATGATAACGTTTATCGTCACTGGCATATGGAAAAGGGTTAGCCTGTTTCATATCTGTTAAAACCCTCCTTATTGTTTTTCACATAACCCTCATTTTAACACGCGCATTTATACTTTCCAAATAACAATTACGGGTAATCAGCTGAATTTATTTATGTTACAGAGTGATGCCGGACATAATAAGACTCGGGTGTATTTCTTAACCAATCCAACTAATAAAGGAGTGGAAGGATGGCTACGCATAAATCCATGGATGAATGTTTAGGTCGTTGCGAGAGTGCGATTGAATATGCACAGCAGCAATATGAGGAATCAGCCAAACAAGAGCACTATAACACGGAGGGCTATACAGAAGCCCTTATGAGACTTGAGAATTCATACAATGAACTCACAATGATGAATAACAGTGCGAATGAGCAGCAGCGAGATGAGCTGGACCGCATGAAAGTTCGCGTGCAAGATCTTCAGCATGCGATGGTCATAAGGCGCCGCTAGAGGCTGTTGAGAAAATCAGTTCGTGATGGAAGACCGTACACCCTGATGCATTTGCCTAGTCTAGATTTGAGCCGAACGAGTTTGAACGTTCGGCTCTTTTGCTTTACATAAAAGAATACAAAAGGAGCCTTCTCGATTTAGCTGGTTATGCCATTAAAAGAAATTCAAAAATGGGTGCGGCATGTATAACAAATCGCTCTTCTGGTCAAAATGGAAAAAACAGCATAAATGGACTTGCACTTTACGGATGATTTACATACAATGTAGGTATATATTTTTTAATAACCGTGATAGGGACCAGTAATGATGCTCGTTTTTTAAGAGAGTTGGCGGATGGTGCGAGCCAATAGGACGGCATGATGAACTCCCCCTTGAGTTGCAGTCGTGAACAGCGATTAGTAAGGACTGCCGCAGATCTGCGTTAAAGACTTTGAGCCGGACGTGTGATATGTACATACGTCAATTAGGGTGGTACCGCGGGTAAAGCTAATGAATAGCCTCTCGTCCCTTACTATATAAGGGATGAGAGGCTTTTTTATATTCAGGTGTAAAACATAAAGACGCTTGAAATTTGATTTTGTAGGAGGAATTTAGGATGAGTTTCAATCATGAAGAGATTGAAAAGAAGTGGCAATCTTATTGGGAAGAGCATAAAACATTCAAAACGACCGATCATGTAGGGAAACGCAAATTTTACGCATTGGATATGTTCCCTTACCCATCTGGGGCAGGCCTTCATGTAGGGCATCCAGAAGGGTATACGGCGACGGATATTCTCTCCCGTTTGAAGCGGATGCAGGGCTATAATGTTCTTCACCCAATTGGATGGGATGCGTTTGGTTTGCCGGCAGAGCAATATGCGCTTGATACAGGGAATGACCCAGAAGAATTTACGGCAAAGAATATTGAGACGTTTAAGCGCCAAATTAAATCCCTGGGATTCTCTTATGATTGGGACCGTGAAATCAATACGACTGATCCTGATTATTATAAATGGACGCAATGGATTTTCTTGAAGCTTTATGAAAAAGGGCTTGCTTATATGGACGAAATCCCAGTTAACTGGTGCCCTGCTCTTGGTACCGTCCTAGCGAATGAAGAAGTTATCGATGGCAAGAGTGAACGAGGCGGCCACCCGGTTATCAGAAAGCCGATGCGTCAATGGATTTTGAAAATCACGGCTTATGCGGACCGTCTGATCGAGGACCTGGATGAGCTTGATTGGCCTGAAAGCATTAAAGATATGCAGCGCAACTGGATTGGCCGTTCAGAAGGGGCATCCGTAAACTTCAGCATTGATGGCACAGAGAAGACATTCACGGTCTTCACGACACGTCCTGATACGTTGTTTGGAGCAACATATGCGGTATTGTCTCCGGAGCATCCGCTTGTCGATGAGATTACGACTGAGGCGCAAAAAGCACAGGTGGAAGAATACAAGCAGTCCATCCAATCGAAGAGCGATCTTGAGAGAACAGAGCTTTCGAAGGAGAAAACCGGAGTATTCACTGGTGCTTATGCAGTTAATCCGGCAAACGGTGAAAAAATCCCAGTGTGGATTGCTGATTATGTTCTAATGAGCTATGGAACAGGCGCCATTATGGCGGTTCCTGCGCATGATGAGCGTGATTATGAATTCGCGAAGAAATTTGATCTTCCAATCCGTGAAGTTGTCGCAGGCGGAGATATCGAAAAAGAAGCATATGCAGGTGAGGGAGAGCATGTTAACTCTGACTTCTTGAATGGATTGAAGAAAGAGGAAGCCATTCAAAAGATGATTGCATGGCTTGAAGAAAAAGGCATTGGTGAGAAGAAGATAACATATCGTCTTCGTGACTGGAATTTCTCCCGTCAGCGCTACTGGGGAGAGCCTATCCCAATCATTCATTGGGAAGATGGCACTATGTCTGCGGTACCTGAATCAGAGCTTCCGCTTGTGCTTCCAAAAACATCCGAAATCAAGCCATCCGGAACAGGTGAATCACCGCTTGCAATCATTGATGAATGGGTAAATGTAACGGATGAAACAGGACGCAAAGGAAGACGTGAAACGAACACAATGCCACAATGGGCGGGCAGTTGCTGGTACTTCCTGCGCTATATCGATCCGAAAAACCCGGACGCTATTGCGGATCCTGAGAAATTGAAGCATTGGCTTCCAGTAGATACGTATATCGGCGGGGCTGAGCATGCGGTTCTTCACTTGCTTTACGCTCGTTTCTGGCATAAATTCCTTTATGACATCGGCGTGGTGCCAACGAAGGAGCCTTTCCAAAAGCTGTTTAACCAAGGGATGATCCTCGGTGAAAACAATGAGAAGATGAGTAAGTCTAAAGGCAATGTCGTAAACCCGGATGATATCGTAGAAAGCCATGGTGCCGACACGCTTCGTCTCTATGAAATGTTCATGGGTCCTCTTGATGCGTCGATTGCTTGGTCTACAAACGGTCTTGACGGCTCAAGACGTTTCCTTGATCGTGTATGGAGATTGTACATCAACGAGGACGGCACAGTGAACGAAAAAATCACTGAATCGGCGGATACTCATCTTGAGAAGGTATATCACCAAACGGTGAAAAAAGTAACGGAAGACCTTGAGAACCTGCACTTCAACACAGCTATTTCTCAAATGATGGTCTTCGTGAATGAGGCGTACAAAGCAGAGATTCTTCCAATTCAATTCATGGAAGGCTTCGTGAAGCTTCTTTCCCCAATCTGCCCTCATATCACAGAAGAGCTTTGGAGCAGACTTGGCCATAATGATACACTTGCTTATGCATCTTGGCCAGCCTATGATGAAAGCAAATTGGTCGATAATGAGGTCGAAATCGTCATTCAGATCAACGGTAAGGTAAGAGCGAAGCTTCAGGTTCCTGCTGATATCACGAAGGAAGAGATGGAAAAAACGGTTATGGAGAATGGAAAAGTACTCGAGCAAATTGATGGTAAAACCGTACGCAAAGTAATCGCAATTCCAGGCAAACTCGTTAATATTGTTGCAAACTAAGCAGAAGATACAGGCCGGCTGCCCGATGGGGTAAGCCGGCTTTTTATATAAATGAGTTATCCTGTTGAGATTGTTCCTAGTATGATACTCATGTGGTATTAAACTTCTGCTTATGTATAGGATGTGCGGTAAGGGAAGGGTGAGCTCGTAATCAGCTATTTGTGTATAAAAATCAAACGATTTGGCTAAGATTGTCTTAAAAGGAGGCAGGATGCCGATGATACAAGTGAAGATGTTTGATTATGAACATGAAAAAGACTTGGAGAATGGGATGAATCATTTCCTTGGACAGATTAGGGAGGACCAAATCGTCGACATTAAGTACGAGATTGCCGCTTTTGGAGAAGAAGATGAGGAAAATCAGATTTATTGTTTCAGTGCCATGGTCATTTACCGTAAATAAATAGCCGACTCCGGATTGCGGAATCGGCTCTCTTATTATTTATCTGCTTTTTTGATTTCAAGATAGTGAATGTGATTGCCTTCATGCTCATGAATTTTGAAGATATAGCCTTCTTCTTCAACCTCAGTGGTATCTTGGATTTCGAAATGGTTAGATAGGAACCATCCGCCAATTGTGTCTACAACCTCATTGGAGATTTCGATTTCAAGCAGTTCATTAATGTCATCAATTAGAAGCTTACCACTCACGATATAATGGTCAGAACCAAGTTTTCGGATATCAGGCAATTCGGTTTCGTCAAATTCATCACGGATTTCCCCGACGATTTCCTCGATTATATCCTCTGCCGTTACCAATCCGGATGTACCGCCATATTCATCAATTAAGATGGCGATATGGGTACGCTCCTTCTGCATTTTGACAAGAAGGTCATGGATTGGAATCGTTTCAATGACACTGATGACTGGACTGACTAAAGATTCGAGTGTTACATCCTTCTTCAAGTGCATTTCAGTCAAGAATTCCTTCGCGTTCAAGAATCCGATGATATTATCCTTATCCCCATCCTCTACAGGGAAACGGGTATAACGCTCCTCTTGGATAATGGAGAATACTTCTTCAATAGAGTCGTCTTTTGAGATGCTGACGATTTCAGTACGAGGAACCATGATTTCTCTTGCTTTCCGCTCATCAAATTCAAATATATTGTTTACATATTTATATTCATTTTTATTGATAGATCCTTTTTTGTAGCTGTCTGCAAGCAAAAGGCGAAGCTCTTCCTCTGAATAGCTTGTTTCATGCTCAGAAGCCGGCTGGAATCCGATAAGCTTGACGAGCAGTCGAGCTGATCCATTCAAGAGCCAGATAAATGGGTACAAGATACGGTAGAACCAAATAATCAACGGTGACAAAAATAAAGACATCGCTTCTGCCTTTTGGATAGCAATTGTTTTAGGCGCGAGTTCACCAACGACAACATGAATAAACGTCACGATAATGAAAGCGACAATAAGAGACATAACGTGGGTGACTTGTACATCAAGCCCCATAAATTCAAATATTGGGTGAAGAATGACTTCGAAGGTTGGCTCCCCGATCCACCCGAGGCCTAAGGCCGTAACGGTGATTCCAAGCTGGCAGGCGGATAAGTACTCATCCAGATGAGTGGTAACTTTCTTAGCGGATAAGGCTCCTTTTTTTCCTTCTGCGACAAGCTGGTCAATCTTTGAGGAACGCACCTTTACAATAGCAAACTCAGTCGCTACGAAAAAGGCGGTTAATATAATTAGGATCACAAAAGCAATTAAATAAATGGTAGTCAAATAGCAGTCTTACAGCCAGGGTAAGACGTACACCTCCTGTTAATGATTATGATTTAGTCAATAGCAGCATAAGCAGCTGCATGGATTGGATCAAGCCAGTACTGTCAACGTGTTTCTTGACGACTTCCTGATCTCGGCCCATATGGTTAATGAGCGAGGATACTTCTTGTTCAATGTCTTGGATTTTAGCCCGTATTTCTTGGACATCGATTTCCTCGGCATATCGGTCTATCAATTCCTTCTTTATATCAGTCAGGGATAGTTGTTTCTGTTTGCATTCCTCGATAAATAGCAGTCTATCGATGGCAGATTCATCATAAAGCCGATAATTGGAGGGGGATCTCTCAGCGATTAGCAGGCCGAGGTTCGTATAATAATCAATGGTCCTTTTGGTGACATTGGTAGCTTTGGATAATTCTCCGATTCTTAGTTTCTTTGCCCCATTAGGAGTGCCTCCAAACTATAACGTGATGGTTTCTTTTGATTATATATATTCTGAATTAATTAATCAACTTATATAGCTTAGCTTGCCCGTTTCATCCAATTGCTCACTAAAAAACCCGTGAAGCTGTTTAAGAGCATTCACGGGCAGATTCATTTGGGCATTTTGCTGTTTTGCATGAGCATAACAGAGGCAAAGGCTTGGAGAATTTGAAGCATGATATAGCCTAAAAGGCCTCCGATTGTATTTAAGATCATGTCATCCACATCAAAGCGACCTACATGGAAGGTGAGCTGGATGGTTTCCGCGGAAAGGGAAACGAAAAAGGATAGAATCGTGATTCGAATTGCTCCTTTCCATCGGTCCGAGAGAAGGGGCAGCAAAAAGCCGAGCGGCATAAAGGCGATGATGTTACCGAACAAATTGATGAACCATATATGGAAGCTAAAGTAATCCATATACACGATATACATGTTGATGGTTTCAAAAGGGGTCAAGTTATAATCTTCGACCCGAATTCCTTGGCGGTAGTAGCCAAAAAATAATAAATAGCACATGAGCAACAGATAAATGGTAAGCAAAAGATAAAGGAGGATGGTCACAATCTTGCTGCTTGCTAATCGTTGAAGATGATCCATATTGTGTATCCCTCTTCCTTATTGTCTTGTGCCTGCATTCAAGGCAGCGTTTATTCCAGCTAATCGGCCGGTGACTAGGGCGGAGGTTATATTGTACCCCCCGGTGTAGCCGTGTATGTCCAATATCTCTCCGCAGAAAAATAAACCGGACATGAATTTGCTCGCCATGGTCTTTGGCTCGACTTCCTTGACAGAAACACCTCCGCCGGTAACAAATGCCTTATCAAGGGAGAGCGTTCCATTTACGGCTACAGGGAATTTCTTGATATCCTGACAGAATGATCTCCATTTATCATGAGCAATTGTCGCTCCCTGTGCGGATGGGTCAATTTGATTTCTTTCAAGAAGGAATAATAAATATCGTTCAGGAAGAAGTCCTTTCAGGCTGTTTTTGACGGCCTTCTTATCATCGGTCTTGATGATTGCGATCACTTGCTGGAACAATTGCTCGGCATTCATGTCCGGAAGCGCGTCAATCTGGACGGTGACCTCTTTTAGTTTCCATTTCTTTTGAGCCTTTACGACAAACTGGCTGCATCTAAGAACACCTGGACCAGATAATCCAAAATGGGTAAAAATCATGTCCATGCGATGGGTAATAAGCGCTTTTCCTTTCGGATTCAATACGCTGATAGAAACATCACGCAAGGACAGACCTTGTAATTCCTTCTTTTGAATAAACGGCTCATTTGAGGTTAACGGCACCTCAGTCGGGAAAAGGTCTGTAATCGTATGTCCGGCTTTTTCTGCCCAGGCATATCCATCTCCAGTTGAGCCCGTATGAGGGACTGATTTGCCGCCGACAGCGATGACGACGGAATCGGTATCAATTAATTCTCCTTGCTTTGTCAGTATGCCTTTCACTTGGCCATCTTCATAGATGACATCGCTGATAGGCGTATCTGTCCTTACATGTGCACCTAGTTCATGCAGGCGTCTAACCATCGCATCGACGACGGATTGCGCCTTATCGTTGACAGGGAACATGCGCCCATGGTCCTCTTCCTTCAGCTCTACTCCAAGTTCCTTGAAGAAGGAAATGATTCCTTCATTATCAAATTCGGAGAAAGCCCCATATAAAAATTTCCCGTTTCCAGGTATATGTCGGATAATTTCATCCACTGGGAGGCGATTTGTTACATTGCAGCGTCCTCCTCCTGAAATGGCGAGTTTTCTGCCAAGCTTAGATCCTTTATCAATCAATAGGGTGGAGGATCCCTTCTCCGCGGCTGCTATAGCAGCCATTAGTCCAGAGGGGCCTCCGCCAATGACAACAACATTATATTTCATCTATTCCACTCATTTCTAACATGCTTATAAGCTCTATTATAAGGGAATCTCCTGATAAGGCAAAAGCGAAGGCGAAGAATGAATGTGTAGATATTGGTAATGCTTCTAAGGATGGTATTGAAGCTTATAATTATCACCGGTTGCTTACAAGTTATCTCATTGTCAAAAAGTATGGAAAAGAGTAAACTACTGAATAGTGAACATATAAAGAAATAATTTCTACTATATAAGGAAAGTGCGAAAGGGTTTGAAGCATGTCATCGAAACTGATAAGAGGAACATTTATACTGACTATTGGCATGGTTTTTTCGAAAATGCTCGGATTATTCTATGTCATTCCCTTTAATAAAATCGTAGGGACAGAGGGCATTGCCCTATATGGGTTTGCTTATACGCCTTATACGATTTTTATTAGCATCGCAACTGCTGGAGTTCCGATGGCTGTAGCGAAATTTGTCGCGAAATATAATGCATTGGGTGAATATGCTATTGGCAGAAAACTATTTGAATCAGGCCAAAAGGTTATGATGATGACAGGGATCTTTGCCTTTTTGCTCATGTATTTTACCGCTCCTGGCCTTGCTGCTGTCATGGAAACGCAGTCCTATTCTGTTGAAGAGGTGACGACAGTTATCAGAGCTGTGAGCTTTGCCTTGATTCTTGTTCCCTCTCAAAGCTTATTCCGCGGATTCTTCCAAGGAAATGAATCAATGGGACCAACAGCCGTCTCACAGGTGGTTGAGCAAATCATTCGGATTCTCTTTATGCTAGCTGGTGCTTACGTTGTCTTGAATTTATTAAATGGAAGTATTGTAACAGCGATGGGCGTAGCTGTGTTTTCAGCATTTGTCGGAGCTATTGCTGGTCTAGTTGTTTTGCTTTGGTATTGGCGAAAGAGAAAAGTCCATCTGGATGCCTTGCTTCAGGAGAGCAAGAATGAAGTGGACATCTCCATGGGGGCTATTTACAAGGAGATTGTGCTTTATTCGATTCCCTTTATCTTTGTTGGTTTAGCGATGCCGCTTTTCCAAATGGTTGATACGCTTACCTTTAACAGAGCAATGGTATCGATTGGCCTTGATGGGATCACAGATACGGCATTTGGCGTGCTGAACGTGACTGCGCAGAAGCTCGTCCTTATTCCAATGACGCTTGCTACGGCGTTCTCGCTCTCGATTGTGCCGAGTGTGACAAAGTCGTTTGTGGAGAAGAAATGGACATTATATAATCAGCAATTAACAGAGACTTTCCAAGTTCTCTTATTCTTGCTTATTCCAGCTGTTACCGGGATGAGCGTCCTCGCTGACAGTGTTTACGGTTCCTTCTACGGGTTCTTTGAACTCGGCTCCTCTGTCTTGGCGGTTTATGCGCCGGTTACCATTTTGTTTGCGTTATTTTCCGTGACCGCTGCCATTTTGCAGGGAATCAACCAACAAAGGTTTACAGTACTTAGCTTATTGACGGGTATTCTCGTAAAACTAAGCTTAAATATCCCGCTTATCCGGTTGTTTGAGACCAACGGGGCTGTTTATGCGACAGGTCTGGGGTTCTTGGTCGCTATTCTCATTAATTTTTATATTATTTATTATTTTTCTGAGTACAAGCCCGGCCTTGTCCTTCGCCGGTCCATGCTTGCACTCCTTATTGCCGCAGTGATGGCTATTGTGGTCAAATTGCTCGATATCCTGCTCGCGGGCTGGCTCGGATCTGACGGGCAGCTAATCGCAGTGCTGCGCTGTGCGATTACGGTTCCGGTCGGGGTTCTGGTCTACTTCCTGCTCTCCTATAAGACAGGCCTTCTCCAGGCGGTATTCGGAGAGAAGACAGATGCAATGATGCGCAAGCTTCGTCTAAAGAAATAAATCAAGGAAATGAAGATGGCCTGCTTTTATAGCAGGCCATCACTTTAATAATCTTCTTCTCGTATACCGAGGATATTCTCGATGCGGTTTACGCGTCGATTCAGCCTGTTTACCTGGCGCTCGAGCTGGTTAAGCCGGCTGTTTATGCCGCCCCCTTGTGGAGGGAAACCTGGAATGCCTGGAAGGAAGGCAGGGCTAGGAGCTTGCTGCCTGCTTTCCTGCTCCACAGACATGGGGTAATAATATGATTGATAATACATGGGAACACTCCTTACGTTTAATTTGGTACGATACAGTTTATTCAAATCAAGAAAAATAGGTGATAAAGATGAGAATCGATAAATTATTGGCCAACTCCGGTTATGGAAGCCGAAAAGATGTCAAGAAACTGCTCAAATCAGGAGCGGTTCTCTGCAATGATGTCAAAATCGCTGATGGAAAGGCGCATGTTGACCCGGAGAAAGATCAGATTACCGTTTATGGGGAGCCTGTTCAGTACAGGGAATTTATTTATGTGATGATGAATAAGCCGAAAGGGTATATATCTGCGACAGAGGATGATCGGCTAAAGACGGTTCTTGATTTGCTGGAACCGGAGGATGCCCATATGAAGCCATTCCCGGTGGGGCGGCTTGACAGGGATACGGAGGGGCTGCTTGTCTTAACCAACGATGGCCAGCTTGCCCACGATGTTCTTGCGCCAAAGAAGCATGTTCCAAAAACATATTATGCCATCATTGACGGGGCTGTAGACGAGGTGGATATAGAGCGATTTAGTCAGGGTGTGACCTTAGATGACGGATATGTTACGAAACCCGGTGAGCTTACGATCCTAAAAAGCGGAACACAATCAGAAATCGAGCTGATCATTACGGAAGGAAAGTTCCATCAAGTGAAGCGGATGTTTGAAGCTGTTGGGAAGAAGGTTCTCTATTTAAAGCGAATCTCGATGGGGGCTCTTAAGCTTGATGAGAGTCTGGAGCTTGGGGAATATCGGGAATTGACAGAAGAGGAATTAGCACTTTTGCAGACGCGTTCATGAGAAAAAGAAGACCAGGGGGGTCTTCTTTTTCTTTTAAGGAAAGATTGTCCTTACGAGGTTAATTTAACTTTCTTTTGGGTGGTGGTCCACTTTCCACGACTGGGACTAACAACAAGTTCGTTATAAGCTAACACATTTAAGTCCCGTTGGATTGTGCGCGGAGTAATACCGAATTCATCGACCAGCTCTTGGGTCGTCACGGTACCATTTCGTACAATAAACATGTAGATGGACTTAATTCTTGTAAGCATACGGTTTGTTGAAGGTTTCAAAAAACCACTCCTTATGGATAGTTTCCGATGGCAACATCATACAATCTGCTACTGTATTACTTGTTTACCATAACCACCTCTTTAAGTTATCACCTTTTCAGCACTCCTTTTATCTGATGCTTCATCCTTGAAGTCTTTCTAGTACTATAATACCCCTCCCTCTTTATGAATTCCATAGATTTAGCCAAAAAAAGTGAAAATTCATTTAATAATACATATAAAAGGCTGGTACCATTTATGCCAATCTTTCTTTAATAAAATAACCAGAAAACCAACATTATATTGATTAGCAGGATATAAAAATATATTTTCTGCGTACATGATATAATAACGATATTGAAGGATAGCGAATGAAAAGAGGTTACGCGGATGAAAATTAATTGGCAAAAAGAAGTGGAACAAAGAAAAGAACAGCTGATCAAAGACACGCAAAGATTGCTGCAAATCAAAAGTACGCTAGATGAAGATACAGCAACTCAGGACATTCCATTTGGCAAGGGGATCAAGGAAGCACTTGATTTCATGCTTGACCTTGGTGAAAAAGACGGATTTTCAGTGAAAAATATTGATAATTATGGAGCCCATCTTGAAATGGGTCATGGTGACGAGCTCCTTGGTATTTTAGGGCATCTTGACGTGGTTCCTGAAGGGGAAGGGTGGACAACAGATCCTTACTCGGCAGACATTCGGAATGGACGAATCTATGCACGGGGGGCAATGGACGACAAGGGGCCGACGATGGCAGCCTATTATGCGATGAAGATTGTTAAAGACTTAGGGATTGACATCAATAAGCGTGTCCGGCTCATCTTGGGGACGGATGAAGAGAGCGATTGGCGCTGCATGGACCACTATTTTGAGAGGGAAGAGACACCGACGGTCGGTTTTGTGCCGGATGCTGATTTCCCGATTATTTATGCGGAAAAGGGGATTGCCGATTTTACATATGAATTTGACAGCTCCCGTCATGAAGGGGCAGAAGCAGCTTTAGTAAGTTTCTCTGCAGGCCAGCGCTTTAATATGGTCCCTGAATTCGCCAAAGCCGTGGTTGATGCCGGGAGCATGGATGCAGGTCAATGGAAAGAACAATACAGCCAATATTGTGACGAACATGGCCTGAGCGGGTCGTTTACGGCAGAGGGGAATGAAGTGACGATCACGATGGACGGTGTATCTGTCCATGGCATGGAACCCGACCTTGGTGTGAATGCAGGTCTGCGTCTCGCGGAGTTCTTGATCACGCTCCCGTTTGAAGGAGATGATAAGCATTTCCTGGAGTTTGTTAACAAATATATGAGCAAGGAATCAAGAGGGCATGCGCTTGGTGTTGCTTACAGTGATGATATTACGAAGGATTTGACCATCAATTATGGAATCCTTTCGTATGAGCATGGCGGTAAGGGGAAAATTGCGCTAAATATGCGCTATCCAGTTACATTTGACTTTGAAAGCGGATGGTCTGTTCTTGAGAAAGTGGGCGCAGATAATGGATTTTCCATCCAAATGAAGACCCATTTAGGTCCACATCATGTAGATGCGAATAGTGAGCTCGTCAAAACGCTCCAAAAGATTTATGAAGAGCACACAGGGGAAGAGGCTGAGCTTCTTGCAATCGGCGGCGGAACGTATGCACGCGCAATCAAGAACGCCGTTGCCTTTGGTCCCCTTTTCCCGGGCAGGGAAGACGTGGCCCATCAAAAGGATGAATACATCATTATTGAAGACCTGTTAAAGGCAACAGCCATGTATGCGCAAGCCATTTATGAGCTGACTAGATAAAGAATGCATACCATACGGACAAAAGGGGAGAGGGAAATATGAGTTATATCGTTTTCAATGGAGAGCTTTTGAAAAGGGATACGATTTCTATTGATATTGAGGATCGCGGATATCAATTCGGCGATGGAATCTATGAGGTTATCCGTGTCTATAACGGCCGCTTATTTACATGGGGGGAGCATGTAGACCGGCTTTATGCAAGCGCAGAAAAAATCCGCATGATCATTCCTTATACAAAGGAAGAAATGAAGACCATGATGGAAAGTCTGGTTGAGAAAAATCAATTAACTGAGGGCACCGTTTATTTGCAGCTGACAAGGGGAATAGCGCCAAGAAACCATGCCTTCCCTGGCACAGGTGTCCAAGCGGTCCTAGTTGCTTACACAAGAATTGGAGAGCGTCCGCTTAAGCTGATGGAAGAAGGGGTGGATGCCTTAGTTGTTGATGATAAGAGGTGGCTCCACTGTGATATCAAGAGCTTGAACCTGCTTGGGAACGTATTAGCGCATCAAGAAGCACTTGATGCGGGCTGCTATGAGGCCATTCTTCATCGTGACGGTGTTATTACGGAAGGGAGTCATACAAATGTGTCCATTGTCTCAGACGGGACTCTCTATACACACCCTGCCAATAATCTTATTTTGAATGGCATCTCACGAAAGGTCATGCTGCAGGCATGTAAGACCAAAGCCATCTCCTTTAAAGAAGAGGCATTTACGGTCGATCAATTAATGAAGGCTGATGAGGTTTTTATTACATC
>CAJGCH010000014.1 GCA_904501845.1 uncultured Bacillaceae bacterium
GGTTGACTGGGCATTTATAGAGGGACACGCAGAAAATACAATCACCCCTATTATAGTGACCAATCATGATGGTGAAATTAGCTATGGAAGCAAGGGTGCCTGTATTCAGGGGAAAACAGTCCTGATGACGATTTAAATGCTTGGGTGAATGGATTTTAAGGAGGTGATGCGCAGGTTGACAATTATAGGTAAGCGCTTTCACATTATTTGGAAAATCTAATGTAAGTTAAAAAGAAGAATTGGAGGGAGTAACGTGAAAAAGTTTTTTCAAAGACTTGGTAGTTCTCTAATGTTACCAGTTGCCGTTTTACCTGCTGCTGCTATTTTGATGGGTATCGGTTACTGGATTGATCCGACTGGCTGGGGTGCTGACAGCTCGGTTGCAGCCTTCTTAATCAAAGCTGGTTCTTCCATTATCGACAATATTCCAATCCTGTTTGCTGTCGGTGTTGCACTGGGGATGTCTAAGGATAGGGATGGTTCAGCTGCATTAAGTGGTTTGGTTGCTTATTTAGTCGTAACGACATTGCTGGCACCTGAATCAGTTGCTATGTTAAAGGGAATTGAGGTAGAAAGTGTAGATCCTGGATTCGCTAAAATTGGCAATGCCTTTGTTGGAATTATCGCAGGTATAGTGGCTGCAAATATGTACAATCGATTTAGCCATGTTAAGCTTCCAGATGCATTGGCGTTCTTTAGCGGAAAGCGTTTAGTGCCAATTATGACAGCTGTCTCTATGTTGGTAGTTGCTGTTATTTTATTCTTTATCTGGCCGCCGGTTTACTCTGGACTTGTTTCTTTCGGTGAAGGAATTGCTAAATTGGGAGCCGCTGGTGCCGGTCTTTATGGATTCTTCAATAGATTATTAATACCGACTGGTTTACACCATGCCTTAAACTCTGTGTTCTGGTTTGATGTTGCGGGCATTAATGACATCGGTAACTTCTGGTCTGGTGAAGGTGTTAAAGGTGTAACAGGCATGTATCAAGCTGGATTCTTCCCGGTAATGATGTTTGGATTGCCTGCTGCTGGTTTAGCCATGTACCACACGGCTAAAACAAAAAATAAAAAACAGGTTGCTTCCTTAATGATTGCCGCTGGTTTTGCAGCCTTCTTTACGGGTGTAACTGAACCGCTTGAGTTCGCATTTATGTTTGCAGCTCCATTATTATATGTGGTGCATGCTGCATTGACAGGTATTTCTCTTGCTGTGGCAGCCTCTTTCCAATGGACAGCAGGCTTTGGTTTCAGTGCCGGCTTGGTTGACTTTGTCCTAAGCTCCAGATTGCCTCTTGCTAATCAGCCGTATATGCTGATTGTACAAGGATTAGTGTTTGCTGTTATTTATTATTTCTTATTCCGTTTCATCATTGTGAAATTCAATCTGAACACACCTGGACGTGGGGAAGAACTTGATGCAGCTGAAGAAGCTCAATCTCCTGCTAGTTCTTCTGAAGATAAGTTTGCTAAACAAGCTCAAGTAATCTATGAAGGATTGGGCGGTAAAGAAAATATCGTTTCTATTGATAACTGTGCTACTCGTCTTAGACTAGAAGTCAAAGATATAGATGCGGTTGATCAGAATAAAATCAAATCTGCCGGTGTACCGGGTATTAAGGTAACTGGTCGTGAAAGTCTGCAAGTAATTGTAGGAACGAGTGTTCAGTTCGTGGCAGATGAGTTGAAGAAAATTGTGAAAAGATAGTTAACAAGACTAGTTTTTAAGGTTTAAATATTTATAGCATACCGAAAAAAGCTCGTTCCAATCGATAATAGATAGGAACGAGCTTTTTGGTCTTTTGTTTTACTTTTCTGTCTTTTGTGAAGAGAAGTGACCTGATTAATAAGCAAAAATGTCCATCCCGCATCTATCATCCTTTTCTGCTTCGCAATCTCTCTATATGAATCGTAATGTAGCCAATTTCCTCTGGCGGAAGCTGAATGTCGTGCTGTCGGGAAAGGTGCTTGGCTATTGTTTTCGCGCAATTATAGGAGGATGGGAATTTATTGCGTATCATGATAAGCATCTCTTCATCCATTGTTCGATCAGACGTTTCGGTAATTCTATACAATGTATAGCGCAGATGAGTGATTAAGCGCTCATAGGAGAGTCCGTTTTCTTCCAAACTGATTGAAAAATAATCCTGAATAATATGTATGATTTCATTGATGATGGAAGTTTGGCGCAGGGTAACCTGCAAACTTCCGGACGGAACAGATGCGGTGTGAAGATGGAGAGCGATAAAAGCAGCCTCATCTACCGGCATGTGAATACCAGTCTTCTCCTTAACATAATTGATAGCCCAAATGCCTATGTCAAACTCCTTTTTATACAGAATTTTAATCTCAGAAAGGAGTTTGTTTTTTATATAAATACCATCCTCGTGACGTTCAATTGCAAATGACAGGTGATCTGCCAAAGCAATAAAGATATGCGGATTTAATTTAACTTCAAGGCGGTCCTCCGCATACTGAATGATTTCCTGTGTTATAGCCATAAGCTCAACGGGAATTTGAGGTAAAAGCTGCTCGAAATGATCATCATTTTTTATCACAAACAGTTTATCGATTTTATTTCTGTTGATTAGGTCGTTTTTTCCTTTATTAAATGCAATGCCCGGACCAATGACAATTTTTTCCTGTTTATCTTCTATGACAATGGCCGCATTGTTATTTAAGATTTTCTTGATTCTCAATCCTCTTCACCTCCTGTGAATCTCCGTTAATTCGTTTCAAACTGAAAGGGAAGCTAGTACTTTAATCATATTAGAATTGATGGTGTAAGTAAAATAAATCTTTAGTCATAGGGGGAGATGGCAGGGGGAGAATATTTTTGGGGAACTGCATTAGAGCAAATAATTATGAAACTTAATAATTTCATGTTCGTTAATAATCATAGTAGGGTAGTTAATTATTGAGTAAACAAGCTAGAAATAATGCTTTATAGAGGAAGGGAGGTTTGAATCGTTCGCCATACTTAGAGAAATGTCCCGTTTTTTAACTCTGATTCTGTATTCAATTAACCATTACATAAGTAAGCCTTGTTCAAGAAAAATATCATACATTTATTTTGAAGGAAGGTCGTTTTTCGTCTATGAATATACTGATGACTTTAGATTCTAACTATATCAAGCCTTTGAAGGTTATGCTAAAATCGCTCTTTCTGAATAACCAGGAAGAGTCATTTGCTATTTATGTAATGCATTCCAGTCTTGACACACAGGAGCTAGAAGATCTGCGTCAATTTATTGACAATCATGGTAGTCAATTAAACGTAATCTACGTAGATGATGATTGTTTTGAGGATGCACCTACCCTTCTTCACTATACAAAAGCGATGTATTATCGTTTGCTGGCATTTAAATTCTTGCCTCAAGAGCTGGATCGCATTTTATATCTTGATCCTGATATATTAGTGATCAATTCTATTAGGGAACTATATAATACAGATATTGAGGGTTACTTATATGCTGCCTCCTATCATGATAAGATTGCGCTTAAAGAAGTGAATAAAGTTAGGTTAAACGTCTACGATATTGATGCGTACTATAATTCTGGCGTTTTATTAATGAACCTGCCCCTTCAGAGACAATTAATTGATGAGAAGGTCATTTATGATTTCGTTGACAAGAATCGCTCCAAGTTAATTATGCCGGACCAGGATGTCATTAATGTCCTGTATTCTAAACAGATAAAAAGTTTAGATGAGAAGTTATATAATTATGATGTTAGGTTTTACAGCTACTACAAAATTATGAATGGCGGCGTTTGTGACATGGATTATATCTTCGAAAACACTGTCATCCTCCATTTCTGCGGCAAGAAAAAACCTTGGAATAAACAATACAGCGGTAAATTCCACTCTTTATATAAACAATATGAAAAATTCGCCTTAAATGATCGGATGAAATCTGCGTTATTGGGTACCCGCTAATGAAATGCCGCAGCTAACACTGTTTGATAAACTAATGCATGTCTTCCCGGTTTTGTGCTTTCATTGAACAAGAGTTATAAAATCATCTGCCAGGAGCCTTGCTGCCTATCAAACGGAGCAAGGCTCCTGGCATTTTAAGGAGATTATGCAGTGATAGAGATGAGGCCAAATTAAAAAGCTGGCCCAAAGCCCGGCTGGCGGGACTTTTGGGTCAGCTTTTGTTTTGTATATTCTAAATTATCAACGGTTATTTGCTGTCTTTATCGTCGGAGCGAATGACCATGACATCGCATTTCGCATAGCGGATAATGTGTTCAGAAACAGAGCCGATGAAGAAGCGCTCTACTGTATTCAGCCCTGTGGCACCGCAGATGATCAGGTCGATATCATGCTTTTTGGCAATATCCTTAGGTATTTTTACCTTAGGGGATCCGAATTCGATGCATATTTCGACTTTTTGGACGCCTGCATCCAAGGCGAGTTTTTGATACTCTTCTAAAAGGTCTTTTGCATATTGCTCAGCGCTTTCGGTGATTGAAATGCTATATGCTTCAACTGCTGCAAAAGTGCGATTGTCCACAACGTGTGTCAGTACAAGTGTTGCATCGTTACGTTTAGCGATGTCGATGGACTTTTTGAATGCCCATTCAGCTTCTTGTGAACCATCCACTGCAACAAGGATATTATTATAGGTTAATGCCATATTAATCTCCTCCTTTATTATAATTCTATTATACTATAAAACATTTCGAATAGTAGCAAAATTATATGGAAATACAGTGAACATTTAAAAAGTTTTGCGATAATAGCTGGTTTTGTCTTAAGGGGGAAGGTGAGTATCGTTGAAACAAACGAGTGTTTGGCGTTCTTTCCTAATAATTTTATTTGAATGGTTAGAGTAGTATTTATGACAGATAGTCATGGAAAGGGCAAATTAATATTTTATTGATATATTAATAATGCATGTGAGCGGGAGTGGCAATCTTCCGGCTCACATGCATAGCGATTAAAGTGTGATTAATTCTTTCGGGAACTTCGTCAGTATTTCAACGCCGTTCTCCGTAACATAAAGGTCGTCTTCAATGCGGACGCCAGCTTTTTGAGGGACATAGATGCCTGGTTCAATCGTGAATACCATGCCTTTTTGTAATTTCAGCTCATTGACCTCTGTCAGGGAAGGGTATTCGTGCACGCTGATGCCAAGACCATGGCCTAAGCGGTGCGGGAAGTAATCGCCATAGCCCTTGTTGCGGATAATATTGCGAGCTGTCAAATCGACTTCGGCGCATGTAACACCAGGGCGGCATGCTGCTACGGCAGCTTTCTGTGCTTCAAGGACCGTTTCGTAAATCTCTCTTTGCTCATCAGAGATTTGCCCGTAAGCAACTGTACGTGTTATGTCTGAGCAATAGCCGTCGACAACAACGCCAAGGTCGAAAAGAACGAGGTCCCCTTTTTTTACTTTTGTTTGCCCAGGCACGCCGTGCGGGGAAGCGGCATTCTCACCTGTCAATACCATCGTTGCGAATGACATTTCGGAGACGCCCTCTTTTTTCAATTGGTATTCAAGCGCAGCGAGGATTTCCATTTCTGTTTTGCCCTCGGCGATTTCCTCTGTTCCAATCTTGATCGCGTAATCGGCAAGGCGGCATGCCTCTTTAATAATGGCCAGTTCGCTTTCGCTTTTGACCATGCGCAATTGGCGCATTTTCTCTTCTGCGGATATGTATGAAGGCTGACCAAGAATCGAGTTAAGCCCTTCGAGACGCTCCAATGTTAAATGCTCCTTTTCAACCGCGAGCGTTTGAATGGAAACATTGCGTTTCTTCAATGCCTCATGGACTCGTTCCCATGGGTTTTGTGTATCTAAAATACCGATGATTTCATATGCCCAGCCGGCTTGCTTTGCATCAGGGACTTCCATTTGCGGACAGATTAAAATCGGCTCATCTGCAGGGAATGCTAGAACGGCTAGCAATCGCTCATGCGGATCGCTGTGAAAACCGCTTAAATAAAAAACATTTTCTGTAGATGTGATGAATGCGGCATCAGCCTGCTTCTCTTTCAGCCAATCAGCCAATAGATTTAAGTTGCTCATTTAAACAGCCTCCTGTACTCTAGTGATATATGATAGTAGGTTATCAATTAAATGTAGGAAAGTAAATTGTTAGAAAATAAAAAAAGCGGGTATTTATATCCAATAGCGAAAAAAGGAGAGATGAATCTTGAAGGTTTCTTATCATGGCCATTCGGTTGTCAAAATTGAAACGGACAAGCATCAAATCTTAATTGATCCATTTATCACGGGAAATGAGCTGACAGACTTGAAGGTTGAGGATGTCAGTCCGGACTTCATTCTTCTGACGCATGGGCATAGTGACCATGTAGGGGATACGGTTGAACTCGCTAAAAAGCATGATGCCCTTGTAATATGCAACTTTGAGATGAGTACATATCTTGGCTGGAAAGGCGTGAAAACGCATGGGATGTCCATTGGCGGCGCCTATAATTTTGATTTCGGGCGCGTGAAATTTACTCAGGCATTTCACGGGACTGGTTTTGAAGAGGATGGTCAGATTATCTATGGCGGGATGCCGGCTGGAATTCTAGTGACCATTGATGGCAAGACGGTCTTCCATGCAGGGGATACGGGACTCTTCTCTGACATGAAGCTGATTGGGGACCGACACCCGATTGATCTTGCTTTTATTCCGATTGGGGATAATTTCACGATGGGACCGGAGGATGCGGCGCTTGCCGTCGAATTCCTGCATCCGAAACAGGCCGTTCCGATTCACTATGATACATTCCCGCCGATTAAGCAGGACCCTCATCATTTCGCTTCTCTTTGTGAGGAGGGAGTCGTGAAGGTGATGGCTCCTGGGGATATGGTTGAACTATAAGATGAACGCAGAGTGCTGCCCTTGCTTTATTAAGAGGGGCGGCGCTTCTTTTTTTTGAAATCTCTCATATATATTACTCATATAGGAGGGGTTTTGATGAAGAAAAGGTATGGATTTTGCTTTGTTGCTGCCTTTGTGATGCTAATGTGGTCGTTGCCTCGTTTAACCTTCGCAGGTATGAGGGAAGAGGTCTTATTCTCTGGCGCGTGGATGCTGTTAGCCTTTTGCGTCCTTGCTGGCAATCTTTCCGGCATACTTTATGGCAAGGCCGGCAGAAGGGAAACTTCGAAGGCTGCGAGTACGGCTAAGGTAAGGCAAAAAGGCGTATAAAAAAAGGTCGTTTGATAGATTTGCCCTTTTAACCTTATAATAAGAATAATGGATAACGAAAAAGGGTGAATAGTTTGGCTACTAAGCATGAACAAATTTTACATTATATTGATGAACTTCCGGTTGGGCAGAAAATCTCCGTCCGGCAGATTGCGAAGGCTCTCGCGGTCAGTGAAGGAACCGCTTACCGTGCAATCAAGGATGCCGAAAATAAGGGCTATGTGAGTACAATTGAGCGTGTTGGAACGATTCGGATTGAGCGGAAGAAGAAAGAGAACATTGAGAAGCTGACATTTGCAGAAGTGGTCAATATTGTTGATGGACAGGTTCTTGGCGGGAGGACTGGCCTCCATAAGACGCTGAATAAGTTTGTCATCGGAGCGATGGAACTTGACGCAATGATGCGTTATACGGAAGCCGGGAACCTTCTCATTGTCGGGAACCGGGTGAAGGCGCATGAGCTTGCCTTAAAGGCGGGAGCGGCAGTCCTGGTTACGGGCGGATTTGATACGGTTGATGCTATCAAGAGGCTGGCCGATGAATTGCAAATGCCGGTAATCTCTACCTCGTATGATACATTCACGGTTGCCACGATGATTAATAGAGCTATCTACGACCAATTGATCAAGAAGGAAATCTTGCTGGTGGAGGATATTTTGATTCCGGCTGAACGTACGGAAGTGTTGCGAGTAGGAGACACAATCGAGAATTGGACAGAGCTCAATAGGCAAACGCAGCACAGCCGCTTCCCTGTGGTGGATGAGAATATGCGGCTGCAGGGAATGGTAACCTCGCGTGACATCCTTGGTTTGAGCGCGGAGACCCAAATTGAGAAGATAATGACGAAAAGTCCGATTTTTACGGGAGAGAAAACAAGCGTAGCGAGTGCTGCCCATATAATGGTGTGGGAAGGAATTGAGATGCTGCCGGTTGTGGATAATCGGAATATCCTGATTGGAATCATCAGCCGCCAGGATGTCCTCAAGGCGCTGCAGATGAGCCAGAGGCAGCCTCAAGTAGGAGAAACGATTGATGATGTCATTGCTAACCAGATGAATGTGATTCAAGATGAAGATAAGTTCGAATGCGCAGTAACCCCGCAGATGACGAATCATTTGGGAACCATTTCGTATGGTGTCTTTACCGCGCTCGTTATCGAAGCTGCAAACCGCGCGCTGCGGGGCTATAAAAGGGGCGAGCTTGTCGTGGAAAACATGTCCGTTTATTTCCTGAAGCCCGTACAGCTCGAAAGCATCCTGACGATTGCGCCTAATATCCTTGAGGTCGGCCGTAAATTCGCTAAAGTAGAGATTGATGTGTTTAGTGAGGGTAAATTGGTCGGGAAAGCGATGCTGATGTGCCAATTGCTTGAGCGCTGATTGGAAAATAAAAATGCCTTAACCAGCGGGAAGGTATTCCTTGGTTAAGGCATTTTTACCATCATGATTGCTCTCTACTTAGATAGGGCGTGGAATTCATCCTCTGCAAGCGGGGCGAAATGACGGTACATTTTAAAGCCGCCATATAAACTAAGGCCTCCCATAATGATGAATAGCCCTGCAATAAAGTAGGTCAGTGAGGTTTGGTACAGAAATAATTGGTTGATTCCGAAAGTCAGCACGAACAAGCCGAGTGTCATGGATGATTTTCCTTTTAGGCATGCGCGCTGCATTGGGTGATGTGTCCGATAGGTTTTTGCTTTATAGTAAATATAAAAGGACAGGGACGTCACGATAAAGAAAACTAATATAGGCATAGACTGGCCTCCGTTAGAATGGGATGTCTACATTGTACTAAAAATAGAATAAAATGACCAATGTGGGATATGTTTCCTTTGGAGCTGGTTTTTTGCTTTAATAAGCATTGGAAGACTCATTAAAGGAGAATGGATAATGAAAGAACGCATACTTGAAGCAATCAAACAATATGAAACGATTATTTTACATAGGCATGTCCGTCCAGACCCGGATGCATACGGATCCCAGTGCGGACTAGGGGAGATAATCAAGGCCTCTTTTCCGGAGAAAAATGTGTACATGGTGGGGATTGAGGAGGAATCACTCCAGTTCTTAAAGCGGCTTGATCAAATACCTGATTCGGCCTACAATCAGGCACTGGTCATTGTGTGTGACACGGCTAATCAGGAGCGGGTGTGCGACCAGCGCTACACAATGGGTGATAAGCTCATCAAGATTGATCACCACCCAAACGAGGATCCATATGGAGATATTGTCTGGGTAGATACTCAAGCGAGTTCTTGCAGTGAAATGATCTATGAATTTTATTTGTTCGGCAAAGAACAGGGATTAACGATGACACAAGAGGCGGCTCGGCTGCTCTATGCCGGCATTGTGGGGGATACTGGGAGATTTCTGTATCCAAGCACTACAGATAAAACCTTCCTGTATGCTGGGGAGCTGATTCATTACGGGTTCAATCGCACGGAGATTTATAATGGGCTTTATGATGTGGATGAGGCGGTCGTTCGCTTGAATGGCTATGTGTTCGAAAACTTTAAGATGGACGAAAATGGCGTAGGTTCCATGGTCATCACAAAGGAAATCATGGAGCGCTTTAAGGTCAATGCGTCACAGGCTTCTCTGCTCGTGAGCACGCTCGGCGGCATAAAGGGCATGAAGGCATGGGTATTCTTCATCGAGGAGGGCAATGAAATCCGGGTGCGCCTTCGTTCAAAGGGGCCGGTTATCAATGGCATTGCCAAAAAGTATCGCGGCGGAGGACATCCGCTTGCATCAGGTGCCACCATTTATGACTGGGCAGAGGCGGATAGGGTTATTGCAGACTTAGTGGAGGTTTGCAAGGCTTGATACAAAAGGGGCTGGTTCAAAAACGCTGTAAAGGCAGTTTTCGAACCAGCCTCTTTCCTTACATTTGTCTAATGGTCAACTCGATTTCAATATTGGTGTAAATGAGCAATTCTTTAACCTCGAGCCGATAATGGCGGCTGTTCAGCTTGATATCCTTATTGATGATGACTCGTTTGAGAAGTTCCTTTCCTTTGCTGACGCTTTCTAAATCCTTGCCGATCAAGGAGGAGAAATCCTTTTGGATGCTTTGCTCAACCTCAAATATACTGAGCGGGTCCAGCCGGTATTTCTTGTAATTGGTAATGCGGACAGAGACATCCTGGACGAGCAATCGGCTTTCATTCTTCTTGTTTAGTATCTCATACTCGCTTTGCCATATATCCACTTCCTCATATAAATCCCTGATGGTATCCTGCTGTGTCTGAATGATCTGGACCTGTTTCTCCTGCAAGTCGCCAAACATGTAGAAGAACACGACCCAGCTAATGACAGCGCCAATCGCAACACCAGCGAAGAAACGCTGCCACAGGGGATTGCGATGGTATGGAGGGATTCTCATGGATGCATTTGCTCCTGTGTCAGCCATTGGATGATGAGAGCTCCAGCCTGGGCTCCGCCAAGGGCTGAGATAATGAACATAATTTGCTTGAAGATATCCTTTGTTTCCCCGTGAAAAATACCTCTCTCAAAAGAATAGACCGCATCAAAGGTGCCTCCGATAGCCGCAACGATTGCCCATATCCTTAACCCTTCCGATAGACGGAATACATGGGTTAAAGGAGGCTGTCCTGTAATGAAGGCGGCGAGTCCTCCGATCAAGGAGCCGCCTAATAAAACTCCTAATGAAATGAAGAAACTGTTAATGAAGGCTGGTAGAAATGCTTGGTCCATATAACTCGTCCTTTTTTGTTTTTAATATATGTATATGGCCGTATACCTGATATTATGAGGATGTTAGGAAGTTTCTGTTTCAAAATACGAACATATTTTCTTTTTTTCACCAGGAATCTTATAATAGAGAAGAATCGTTTTAAGAATGATTTAGTATGATTAAAGAAAGAAGGATGTGACGCCAATGTCTTTTGTCCATCTTCATGTATATAGTGCTTACAGCTTGCTAGAGAGCACCTTGTCGGTGAAAGAAATTGTCGCCGGTGCAAAGATGCGCGGATACAAAGCCGTTGCATTGACCGACCGCAATGTGATGTATGCGGCTCCGTCCTTTTATAAGGAGTGCTTGGCACAGGGAATTAAGCCGATTATCGGCTTGACATGTGATTTGCTGAATGAAGAGGAGACAAGCAGCTTCCCGCTCCTGCTGCTGGCGGCAAATAATCAGGGCTACAAGAACTTGATGAAGATCTCAAGCGCCATTCAGACAAGGTCGAATGAAGGCTTGCCTATCAGATGGCTGAAAGGCTATGCGAATGGGTTATTAGCAATTAGTCCGGGGGAAGAGGGCCAAATTGAAGGACTGCTGGTTCAAGGTGATGAGGAAGGCGCCGCTGCCCTTGTGAATAAATATAAGCAAATTTTTGGTGAAGGCCGCTTTTATCTTTCTCTGCCTCGGAATAAAAAACCGAACTGGGAGAAAATAAAACGCTTTGCCCAAAACACGGCCGTACCGCTTGTAGCAGCTGGTCCCGTTCGCTATATGGATGAAGGAGATTCCATGGCCTATCAAGGTCTGATATGCCTAAAGGATAATATCAAGCTTGCTGACATAGAAGATGCAGTGATTGGCAGGGAGGAATCAATGCATCTGGCCTCCTTAAATGAGATGGTCGAATGGTATGGGGATGAGACCGGCGCTCTGGAGAATACCGTGAATATTGCGAGGGCCTGCTCTGTCACCATGGACTTTCACCAAAAGCTGCTCCCGAAATATCCCGTGCCAGATGATCGGCCCGCCGATGCCTATTTGGCGGAAATATGCCACCGCGGCCTTCTGAGACGTTATCCTAATCGGGAAAAGCGGCATGAAGAACGATTGAATTATGAGCTTTCCGTTATTGCCAAGATGGGATTCAGTGATTATTTCCTCATTGTGTGGGATTTCATGAAGCATGCCCATAAAGAAGGGATTTTAACTGGACCTGGGCGGGGATCTGCCGCTGGATCTATTGTATCCTATTGTCTGGGCATCACGAATGTGGACCCGGTTAAGAATGATCTTCTATTTGAGCGTTTCCTGAACCCAGAGAGAATCACCATGCCGGATATTGATATCGATTTCCCTGATAACCGCAGGGAGGAAATGATTCGTTATGTGGCAGAGAAATACGGAGCCCTGCACGTCGCTCAAATCATTACTTTTGGTACATTTGGTATGAAAGCGGCTTTGAGGGATGCTGGAAGAGTGTTTGGGCTTAATGTGAAAGAGATTGAACAATTATCAAGAACGCTCCCTCCTGGCCATGGGCTGACGATTCGTCAGGCTTTAGCGGATTCTCCCCGCCTGCGTGAGTGGGTGCAGCAAGCGGAGCATCACAAGAGAATTATCGAAATGGCTCAAAAGTGGGAGGGGCTTCCAAGGCATACATCCATTCATGCCGCCGGCGTCGTCATTACAGACCGGCCTCTCACAGAAATAATCCCCATCCAGGCGGGGCATGAAGGGGTTTATTTAACCCAGTTTGCGATGGAATACCTGGAAGAGATTGGGTTATTGAAGATGGATTTTCTCGGTCTGCGAAATCTGACGCTGCTTGATCAGATTATCAAACAAATCGAAAGATCCACGGGACGGAGAATTCAATTAAGCCAATTGCCGCTTGATGACGAAAAGACCTATGAATTGCTTTCAAAAGGACGGACATCAGGCATTTTCCAATTTGAGTCCGGAGGCATGCAAAATGTGCTGCAGAAGCTTAAGCCGACCTCATTCGGCGATCTCGTTGCCGTAAATGCCTTATACAGGCCGGGTCCGATGGATAATATCCCGGCATTCATAGCGAGGAAACATGGCAGAGAGACCGTGTCTTATCCGCATCCAGTCCTCAAAGAAATACTTGAGCCAACATACGGAATCATCGTCTATCAGGAGCAAATCATGCAGATTGCCTCTACGATGGCCGGGTTCAATTTAGGGGAGGCTGACCTGCTGCGCAGAGCGGTCAGCAAGAAGAAGAAGGATGTGCTTGATAAGGAAAGAGTGCACTTCGTCAGTGGTGCGGAAAGAAACGGATACGATTCCAAGCGCGCAAATGAGGTATATGATTTAATTGTCCGTTTTGCCAATTACGGTTTCCCAAAAAGCCATGCGGTTGCATATAGCTTGATTGCTTATCAGCTTGCTTATTTGAAGGCCAATTATTTTCTTCATTTCATGGCCGGTATTATGACTTCAGTGATTGGCAATGAGGAGAAGATCTTACAATATGTGCAGGAATTGAAGAGCGATGGCTACGAGATACTTCCGCCATCCATTAATAAGAGTCATTACCCGTTTACCATAGAAAAAGGAAAAGGGATTCGCTACAGCCTTGCAGGGATCAAGGGGATTGGGGCATCTGCCTTGCGTGAGATTGTGCAGGCACGCAAGAATGGTCCAATTGCCGACTTGTTTGATTTTTGCGTACGAGTGCCTGCGAGGGTCGTAAACAGAAAGGTTCTCGAAAATTTATGCTATGCTGGAGCGTTTGATGAGTTCGCAATCGACCGGGCAAGCCTTCTTGCCAGCATAGATGTGGCATTGGAGCATGTTGAATTAGTCCGTCCATCGAACGGTGATGCCAGTTTTTTTGATGCGGATGATGAAATGATTAAACCGAAATATATGATGGTTGACCCAATACCTTCTGCAGTGAAGCTGCAAAAAGAAAAAGAAGTCCTCGGATTCTATTTATCTGACCATCCATTATCAGATTACCGGAAGCAATTAACCCATGCGGGGGCCTTGCCGGTTATCAAATATCGGCCAGGCATGACAGGCTATCTTGGAGCTTTTATCCAGTCCGTAAAAACTATCCGTACCAAAAAGGGAGAGAATATGGCCTTTTTGACGGCGGGTGATGAAACGGGCGAGATGGAATGTGTTGCCTTCCCAGATGTGTTCAGGCAGCATAGCGCCCTTTTGAAAGAAGGGAATATATTGCTTTTGGAGGGGAAATCAGAAGAACGGAATGGAAAGAAACAGTTTGTCATTAAAGCCATGTATGATTTACAGGATGAGAATGATCATTTGCGCCAATTGTTCAAATCACTTTATATCAGGCTGACGCCAGACCGGCAAACGCCGGAAAATCTTACAGAAATCAAGAAGTGCCTCGCTGGCTATCGAGGAAATGTAAAAGTTTATTTGCATTATGAGAAGGAAGCAAAGACCATTCAGCTGTCAAAAGACAATTGGGTAAACCCTTCATCCCACTTAATCTCTATTCTGGAAGATGTTGCTGGTAAAGGAAATGTTCTGTTAAAAGAAGATTGACTAGGAATTGCACTGAATATTGTGATATATTGAAAGATATCATTTCTGGTCTGACCATCAAGGCGGATGGGGCCAATCGTTTTTAAGGGAAAAGGGGTGTTGGGATGACATTGAGAGAAGAAGCACTGCATATGCATCGTGTTAACAAAGGTAAATTGGAAACTGTATCTAAAGTTCCGGTTCGAAATGCAAAAGATTTGAGCCTGGCCTATTCTCCAGGCGTAGCAGAACCTTGCAAACAAATTCATGATAAGCCGGATACAGTATATGAATATACCATAAAGGGCAATACGGTTGCTGTTGTATCCGATGGCACAGCCGTCCTTGGGCTTGGCAATATCGGCCCAGAGGCCGCGCTGCCTGTTATGGAAGGAAAGGCCTTGCTGTTTAAGAGTTTTGCAGGTGTGGATGCTTTTCCAATCTGTTTAAATACGAATGACGTGGACAAGATTGTCGAAACGGTTAAGCTGATGGAGCCAACATTTGGCGGAGTGAATTTGGAGGATATCGCCGCACCGAATTGTTTCGTCATCGAGGAACGATTAAAGCGGGAGGCGAATATTCCAGTCTTCCATGATGATCAGCATGGAACAGCTATCGTGACGCTTGCAGGGCTTGTGAATGCTTTGAAGCTTTCAAATAAAAAAATGTCTGAAATCAAAGTTGTTGCGAGCGGAGCGGGTGCTGCCGGCATCGCAATCATAAAACTTTTATATCATTTTGGTGTGCGAGATATCATTATGTGTGATAGTAAGGGAGCGATCTTCGAAGACCGCCCATATGGAATGAACGAAGTGAAAGCAGAAGTTGCAAAATACACCAACCGCAGTCGTGCAGAAGGATCGCTTAAAGATGTGATCAAGGATGCGGATGTGTTTATTGGGGTATCAGTAGCAGATGCGCTGACGGCAGAGATGGTCCAATCGATGGCAGAGGATCCAATCATCTTTGCGATGGCTAATCCGACACCGGAAATTATGCCGGAGCTTGCGAAAGAAGCGGGAGCTAAAGTCGTCGGCACTGGCCGCTCGGATTTCCCTAACCAGGTCAATAATGTACTGGCATTTCCGGGGATTTTCCGCGGAGCGCTTGATGTACGCGCCACTCATATTAATGAGAAGATGAAAGTTGCGGCAGTCCATGCTATCGCAGATTTGATTTCTGAGGAAGAGCTGCATGCGGATTATGTCATACCTGCGCCTTTCGATCCTCGTGTGGCACCAGCTGTGGCGGCGGCAGTGGCTAAAGCGGCAATGGAAACAGGTGTTGCGAGATTGAAGGTAGATCCTGAAGAGATTAGAAGAAAAACAGAGTTGTTATCATCAATTGGGAAAAGCGAGTGATGGCTGGTGGAGCAAAAGCAAGCTGCAGGACAATCGAAGGTTTATTTAGAAATTGTACGTAAGCTTCAGAGGATGATCGAGCAAGACAAGCTTGTTCCCGGGGATAAGATTCCGTCTGAAAGAGAGCTTTCAGAACGGTTGAATGTAGGCCGCTCCTCCGTTCGAGAGGCGCTAAGGGCACTTGAGCTTTTGGGCTTGATTGAGACCCGCCGAGGGGAAGGCACTTTTATTTATAATTTTCAGGAGCATAAGCTTGTTGAGCTCTTGGGATCCTTCTTTGTGCTTGAAGGCAAGACAAAGGAGGACTTGCTTGAAGTGAAATTGCTGCTTGAGAAGGATTGCATTCGCATTTTGGCTGGTTTGAGTGAACGCAACCCTGCAGCAGGCAATGACTTCTATCAATGGGCAAGGAACCATTCATTTACCGATGAAGAATTTTTTGCTAAATTGGCGATGCTGACAGATAATAGATTGATGGAAAGAATATGGAAGACTGTTAACAGCTATGCAAAAGCTTCCGGCAGTATCTTCCCTATTTCTGAACGTAAGCAATACATCATTTTAGCTGCCTTGTTAGAGAATGGGCAAAAGGAAGAAGCCCTTAACATCTATGAAAAAAACATCAGGAAGAGTGTAAACGCCGAATAACAGGCGGCTGCTTAACCAAACGGACTTGGCTTTATCTTTTGGATCCATGGAAGGAATCATTTGTAGTTTACGGACTGCACGGGTTCTTTCCGTGATCAGGAGGTAAGGCCACTGTTATTTGTTAACCATATTAGGGAACTGAAAGGGGATAGGCAGTTTGTTAAAAGATGTTTTTTCAAGAGGGCGCAGAAAAAAATATGCAACCATTCCGTCGGATAAAGCGAAGCAGGAGATTCCGGAAGGTATCATGATGAAATGCCCTTCATGCAAAGTAATTAAATATTCTAAGGAAATCGCCAAGAATGAGAAGGTTTGCCCTAAATGCGGGTACCATCACACGATGACTGCCTATGAGCGAATAAAGAGTGTTAGTGATGAAGGAACCTTTGAAGAAATAAATCGAATGATGGTATCTGAGAATCCATTATCTTTCCCAGGGTATCTTGAAAAATTAGACCAGGATCGAAAGAAAACCAGCATGAATGAAGCTGTCTTAACGGGGGTTTGTCGAATAAGTGGTCAGACCAGTGTGGTTGCTATCATGGATTCGACATTTAGAATGGGCAGTATGGGGTCCGCTGTCGGTGAGAAAATCACTCGTGCCATTGAGAAGGCTGATGAACTGAAAGTGCCGTTCATCATATTTACGGCTTCAGGGGGAGCCAGAATGCAAGAGGGCGTTTTAAGTTTGATGCAAATGGCGAAGACAAGTGCTGCGCTGAAACGGTTCAGCGACCACAAGGGGCTCATCATTTCGGTGATGACGCATCCGACAACCGGCGGTGTGTCCGCTAGCTTTGCCTCGCTTGGAGATTATAACCTTGCCGAGCCAGGTGCCTTGATTGGCTTTGCAGGCAGAAGGATTATCGAGCAGACGATTCACGAGAAATTACCAGAGGATTTCCAGACATCAGAGTTCTTGCTAGAGCACGGACAGCTGGATGCTGTCATCCCGCGCAGTGAGCTGAAAGCGACTTTGGCTAATATTATTGAGATCCACACAGCAGGAGGTAATGAGTGATGTCGGCGGAATTTTCCTTTGAAAAACCTATCAGTGACTTACAAGCAAAAATAGATGAACTGAAGCAATTAGCGAGCACCACAACACATGATTTTACGGAGGATATCGAGACTCTTGAAGAAAAGCTTCATGATATCGAAAAAGAAATCTACGAAAATCTTGAACCGTGGGACCGGGTCCAAATAGCGCGTCATGCCGCACGTCCGACAACGAAGGATTATATTGACTGCCTATTCACAGATTTCTTTGAATGTCATGGCGACCGTCTATATGGGGATGACCAGGCCATTATTGGCGGCATAGCCAAATACCGAGGCCGGCCTGTCACGGTGATTGGTCATCAGCGCGGCAAGGATACGAAAGAAAATATCCGCCGAAACTTTGGCATGCCTCATCCTGAAGGATATCGTAAAGCCTTAAGACTCATGAAGCAGGCTGAAAAGTTTAATCGCCCGGTAATTTGCTTTATCGACACGAAAGGGGCTTATCCCGGGAAAGCGGCAGAAGAGCGCGGCCAAAGTGAAGCTATTGCCCGAAATCTGTTTGAGATGGCTGGTTTGAGGGTGCCTATCATTTGCCTTGTGGTCGGCGAAGGGGGAAGCGGGGGCGCACTGGCCCTTGGCGTAGGCGATCATTTGCATATGCTAGAGAACTCAACCTATTCTGTAATATCACCTGAAGGTGCTGCCTCTATTCTTTGGAAGGACGCCGGACAGGCAAAAAAAGCAGCGGAATCGATGAAAATCACGGCAAGGGATTTGAAAGAGATGGATATCATTGATGAAGTGATCCCAGAGGTGCTTGGCGGGGCCCATCGTTCTGTTGAAGATCAGGCTCGAGAAATTGACCGTGTCGTAGCGCAATCATTGGAGAAATTATCTTCATTAAATGAGGAAGAGCTGCTGGATATGCGTTACCTTAAATACCGGAATATAGGGAAATATAATTTCCTTGGGAGTATTTTTACTTACTAATAGGGAAAAAGAAGGAACGTGCAGGTTTATGTACGTTTCTTTTTTCAGATGAGGGGAAAAGTACACCGAATATTCGATTTCTGTATATTATGTAGAATTTTAGCAACTTGATAACGTTTTCAGAGCGAAATACACGTTTTAATGGGGTTTACGAAATTTTTTTGTTATCATAGAATAAAAAATGCAATAATGATTATATAGTTTCATCATTGTGTTTCTTCCTTTCCATACTTTACAGGTTGAAGCTCTTTAGAAGAGATTATAATATACTTGAGGTGATAATCATGAAGAAAATTGGCGTATTAACAAGCGGGGGAGACTCTCCAGGAATGAACGCCGCTATTCGTGCAGTTGTCCGTAAAGCGATCTACCATGATGTTGAAGTGTATGGAATATACAACGGTTACCAAGGACTAGTCAATGGAACGATTAAAAAGATGGAACTTGGTTCAGTTGGAGACATTATACATAGAGGTGGAACAATGCTCTATACCGCACGTTGTCCGGAATTTAAGGAAAGAGAAGTGCAGCTTAAGGGCATTGAGCAACTTAGGAAGTTTGGAATTGAAGGTCTTGTTGTTATCGGTGGAGATGGTTCTTACCGCGGAGCGAGGGCATTGACTGAGCTTGGCTACCCATGCGTGGGAGTACCTGGAACTATTGATAACGATATACCTGGAACTGATTTTACAATTGGATTCGATACAGCGTTAAACACGGTAATTGATTCCATCGATAAAATCAGGGATACAGCAACATCTCATGATAGAACATACGTTATAGAAGTTATGGGAAGAAATGCCGGTGATATTGCTCTATGGGCAGGTATGGCTGGCGGAGCGGAATCCATTCTCATCCCAGAAGAAAGCCATGATATGAATGATATCATTAATAAGTTAAACCGTGGGCATGATAGAGGTAAGAAACACAGTATTATTGTTGTAGCAGAGGGAGTAGGAAGCGGTATTGAAATCGGTCAAGAAATTCAAAGACGCACCGGTGCCGAAACACGCGTAACCGTGCTAGGGCACGTGCAACGCGGAGGATCTCCTACTGCTCATGACCGCGTTTTAGCGAGCCGTTTGGCAGCCAGCGCAGTTGAATTGCTTATTGAAGGCAAAGGCGGCCGCGCTGTGGGGATAGTGAATAACAAGTTGGTTGATTATGATATTATTGAAGCATTGAAAATGCCGCATGTTATCGATCAAAAAATGTATAAATTATCGGACGAGCTGTCAATTTAAGCTATATAAAGTAATTAGGAGGATACAGCATGCGTAAAACGAAAATTGTGTGTACGATTGGCCCTGCCAGTGAATCATTAGAAAAGCTTAAGGCTTTGATGGAGGCCGGCATGAACGTGGCGCGCCTTAACTTTTCACATGGGAGTCATGAGGAACACCGCGCACGAATTCAAACAATTCGCCAAGCTGCAAAAGAAACAGGCAAGACAGTAGGTATCTTGCTTGACACTAAAGGACCTGAGATTCGTACACATGATATGGAAAACGGCGGCTTTGAGCTAGTTGCCGGGCAAAATGTAACGATTTCCATGACTCAGGTTCTTGGAACACCTGAGAAATTTTCTATCACTTATGAAGGATTAATTGAAGATGTACATCCTGGTTCAAGAATTCTTGTGGATGATGGATTAATTGGTCTTGAAGTAACAGGTGTCGATAAATCAAAAGGTGAAATCTACACGAAAGTACTTAACACAGGAATGATTAAAAACAAAAAAGGTGTTAACGTTCCTGGTGTATCAGTTAAATTACCTGGTATCACTCAAAAAGATGCAGAAGACATTGTTTTTGGTATTCAAGAAGATGTTGACTTCATCGCAGCTTCATTCGTTCGACGTGCAGCTGATGTGCTTGAAATCAGAGAATTGCTTGAAAAGCATGATGCTGGCCATATCCAAATCATCCCTAAGATTGAAAATCATGAGGGCGTAGAGAACATTGAGGAAATCCTCGAAGTTTCCGATGGATTAATGGTAGCACGTGGAGACCTTGGTGTTGAGATTCCTGCAGAAGATGTGCCGCTCGTTCAAAAGGATTTAATCAAACGCTGCAACCGTTTGGCTAAACCAGTTATCACGGCGACACAAATGCTTGATTCCATGCAGCGTAACCCGCGTCCAACTCGTGCGGAAGCAAGTGACGTTGCCAATGCCATCTTTGACGGCACAGATGCCATTATGCTTTCTGGTGAAACAGCTGCTGGTCAATACCCGGTTGAAGCCGTTCAAACGATGCACAATATTGCTCAAAAAACAGAGACTGCTTTGAACTACAAAGAAATTCTTTCTGCTCGCAGCAAAGACCATGATTACAATGTAACAGAAGCAATCGGCTTATCTGTGGCACATACGGCACTAAACTTAAAGGTTTCTGCCATCATTGCTCCTACACAAAGCGGTTCTACTGCAAGAATGATTTCTCGTTATCGTTCTAATGCGCCAATCATCGCGGTTACAGCTCATGAGCGTGTAATGCGTAAGCTTGCGCTTGTATGGGGTGTTCAGCCAATCATGGGTACTCCAACTACAAACACTGATGATATGCTTGATAATGCTGTGACAGAATCCATGAAAAACAACATCGTGAACCCTGGTGATTTAGTCATTATCACAGCAGGTGTTCCTGTGAACGAATCTGGTACAACAAACATCATGAAAATTCACATCATCGGTTCTGTATTGGTAAGCGCACAAGGTATCGGCCGCAAGTCTGCATCAGGCAAAGTGGTTGTAGCAAGAAATGCTGCTGAAGCGATTGAGAAAGCAACAGAAGGATGCATTCTCGTTACAAACGCAAGCGATCGCGACATGATGCCGGCGATTGAAAAATGTGCGGCTCTTGTTACAGAAGAAGGCGGATTAACTAGCCATGGTGCTGTAGTAGGATTAAGCCAAGGCATTCCTGTAATCGTTGGTGCGAAAAATGCGACAGCTGAATTGAAGGACGGACAAGTTGTTACCGTTCATGCAAGAAGCGGACGTATTTATGAAGGACATTCAAGCATCCTATAATCAATAAAGGGGGAAGAGTTGTTTAAGTTGGCATTTGCTAATTTAGGCAGCTCTTTTTCTTTTCATGGTACATTTAAAGGAAGATTAAGATGTAGGAGGCCTATTATGAAACGATCAACGTTTCTTTTTATACTGATTCCGACGCTTGAAATTATTACCCTTTTACTGGCAGGGTCTTATATAGGCATAGGGTGGACTGTTGCCCTGATGTTCTTAACCGGAATTTTCGGCTTTCTCTTTGCAAAAAGGCAAGGGATTCAGACGATTAGAAGGGCACAGGAACAATTGAACAGGGGAATGATGCCTGGGGAGGAACTCTTCAATGGTATTTGTATTCTGGCGGGGGCTTTTTTGCTTCTGCTGCCAGGGTTCATTAGTGATTTAGTTGGGCTTATTTTGCTGATTCCGTTTACGAGGAAATGGGTGAAACCGCTAATAACTGCACTGTTGTGGAAGATTATGAGCCGATCGCAAGGGACCATTAAGATTATCCGATAAATGGGAGGCTTGTTCATGGCAGGCAAAGACATTGCTTGCCATGAACAGCCATTTTTTTATTTCGGGAATTCAGTTGGTTTCCTGCCCATGATGAAATCCCAAACATCGTGGATAATGCGCAGCTTATATAGGGTGCTTATGATTACTAGAACGATTGGTCCGATAATAAGACCGATGAAGCCAATTGTCTTAAAACCGATGAAAATGGCAATCAAGGTTGCGAGCGGGTCTATACCGATGCTTGAAGAAAGAATCTTCGGCTCCATGAGCTGACGCTGAACAATCACGACAGTATAAAGAATAGCCAGTCCGAGAGCGAGACTGAAATTGCCAGTCATTAGTGCATAAATAATCCAAGGGATAAAAACGAAGCCTGTTCCAAGGTATGGCAGCAAATCGACAAATCCGGCAATCAAGGCTATGGTGATGGCGAATTCTATCCTTAGGATCAGCAAGCCAATCAGAACTATCAACGTTGTCATGGAAATGAGAGTCAGCTGAGCCCGGATGAATCCAAATAAGGCTCGTTTAAGCTCGATGACAATCTTTTTTAAGCTGAGAAGCGCTTTATTTGGCAGCAGCTGCTGTGTCTTTGTGAGGAACTTGTTCCATTCCTTTGCAATAAAGAAAGTGGCAAGCAAGGAGAAGAGGGCTCCTGTTCCTGCTTCTGGAAGCCAGCCGATGAATTTAGGCATCAAACCAAGTGTGGCTTGGATAATATTCGTAAGCGTGGTGCCGATGCTGCTCCCAAGGTTTTCGATATTCGAAAGAATGGTATCCTGCTGCTCAGCTTCTAAATCATTGAACAAGGAAATGATTTTCTGATAAAGAGGCAGAATCTTTTCTTGGAAGTAGTCTTGGAGGAGGAGAATCATCGTGTCAAGATGCTCAGGCAATACTTTGGATAAATAGGCAGCTCCCGCCACGATTTCGACGATTAGAAAGGTAATCAAACCTGCAATTAGCGCAATCAGAAAAACCATGCTGACCAAGACAGACAAGGTGCGCGGAAACCTTGATTTCTCGGATAGAAAGATGATAAAGGGATTCATCAAGAAGGCAAGGATTATCCCGATGATA
>CAJGCH010000015.1 GCA_904501845.1 uncultured Bacillaceae bacterium
AACCTTTACGGGCTCAACGGAGGTCGGAAAGATTTTAATGAGGGGAGCGGCGGATACGGTCAAGAAAATCTCGCTTGAACTTGGCGGACATGCGCCGTTTATCGTCACCAACCACGCCAATATCCACAAGGCTGTTGAGGGAGCTATCGCTTCGAAGTTCCGGAATGCAGGACAAACCTGCGTGTGCGCTAACCGAATCCTCGTGCAATCAGGAGTGTATGAGGAATTCACGAAACGATACACGGAGCAGGCCAGCCAGCTGAAGATTGGCAATGGGCTTGAAGAAGGAGTGGAAATCGGGCCGCTCATTAATGAAGATGCGATGAATAAGGCTATGGCCCATATACGGGATGCAGAGGATAAAGGCGGAAAAATCATGATTGGCGGAGATATTCTGCCGGATAAAGAAGGGCATTATATCGCACCGACCGTCATATCTGGAGCAACAGACGATATGCTTTGCATGCAAGAAGAAACATTTGGTCCAATTGCCCCGATTGCCAGCTTTGAGGATGTGGCAGAAGCCGTGGAGAGAGCCAACAATACCCCGTTTGGCCTCGCAGCTTATGTTTACTCTGATAAAATCAGTGAAGCCATCTATATTGCAGAGAATTTGGAATACGGGATTGTTGGAGTGAATGACGGCATGCCATCAGTAGCCCAGGCGCCGTTTGGCGGATTTAAGCAAAGCGGGCTCGGTCGGGAAGGGAGCCATCATGGCATTGATGAATTCCTTGAGGTGAAATATATTTCCCTTGGAATAGAATAAGAAATGGAAAGAGGCAGCCTGGAATATTCCAGACTGCCTCTTGTTTTAATTCCCTTTTTTCAAAACGATTTGCCATTCGGCACTGCCGGTCTGTTCAAAGTTCGTAATGGTATGACCTTCTTTTGCCGCCCAGCGCGGGATGCTTTCAGTCGCTTGTGTGCAGTCGAAATTGATAATTAATTCGTCGCCAGCCGTTAATTCAGTCATGGCCGCTTTTGCCTCTTCTAATGGGAATGGGCATACCATTCCGTTTGTTTCTAGTACCTTTGCCATTTTGTGTTTCCTCCTTTTAATTTATGCTGCTGAGGTTGCGCCTGAGCCAGCTCTTTGCCTCTTCTGCTTTCGAATGATTGTGAAATAGGTTGCTGTCCATGTGCCGAGCAGGAAGAAAATCACTGCAACCCAGCCTTGCCACGTGAACAGGGCGGTGTTGACCAAACCGTTTCCAATTGTGCATCCTCCTGCCAGTGATGCGCCGAATCCCATCAACAGACCGCCTGAGGTATTAAAGCCTAAGGTTTTTTTATCAGGCAATCTCCATTTGAATTCCCCGCTGCCGCGAGCTGCGATATAGGATCCGATTCCGATGCCAAGAACAAGGAATACGCCCCAGTTCAAGAGTGAAGTGTCTCCGTTGACGAAGAATGTAAGCAATTGGGCGGTTGGCGTGGTAATTCCGAGACCGGCCATGCGCCCCGTCGCTTCACTTAGCGGCCATGCAAGTATCGCAATCAAACCGACAAGTAAAGCTGTGACAAATGGATGCCAGCGTTTTTCAAATAGAATATGGGCAAGCCCTGTTTTTTTCGGTTTCATGCTGAAAGTCGGCAGTTTTGGTTTTCTCAAACTGCGTATGACAAGGGCCGAGATTAAAAGGCCAAACGCGATAACAAGCACCCAGGGGGAAAGCCCGAATGTTTCATGGATATATGTGTCGCTAGTTCTATAGGATAAAACATCATTTCCGAAGGTGCTTAAAATGCCGAACTTCGTCATGGCGGCACTAAGTGCATACATGAATAGGGCAATCCAGCTGCCAATCAGGCCTTCGCCTGCCCGATACCATGTACCAGTGGCACAGCCGCCCGCAAGGACCATGCCAATCCCGAAGATAAAACCGCCGATAATTGTGCCTACCCAGGGGAATGCGTCTGCTTGTATCGTGATAACGCCGCTTGCGGCTAGGGCATACACGCCGACCGCTTGAATGGCGATAACTATCATTGTTGCGAGAAACATATGACCGTCCCGGGCGAGGAGAAGATCACGATAAGCCCCGACGACGCAAAATCGGCCCCTTTGCAAAACAAATCCAAGCAATAAACCAACAATAAGGCCAAAACTAATTATTTGAATCATGATGTCCCTCCAAAAATAAGTGGTATGTGTCATTATAATATTATAAAACTTATAAGATTACTATGAATTAGATCCAAAATAATCCCAATTACCTAGTTGGATCATTAATTGCAATAGATGATATTTTTATATCTAGGAATCTCGCGTGAAATTTTCTCACTTTTTGCAATTCATGGGTGAAGATTGAACCAAGTGGTTGATTTTGCTATTTTCGTTGTTTATAATGAAAGCGACTCAATAATGATAATCGTTTTCAATCGCTAATTGAGAAATTACTTTTGTGGGGATGCCAAATGAGATTATGGATTTTAGTGACAGCAACTGTTATCCTCACCTTTATTTCGCTATTTATAGGGGCCATAGATATTAAACCTACTGATCTGCTTGATTGGGAGTCTGATAAGACACAAATCTTCCTCATGAGCCGACTGCCGAGGTTGATGGCCATTCTATTAGCTGGTGCAGGAATGGGTATTGCGGGCTTAATCATGCAAAGCTTAAGCCGGAATAAGTTTGTATCGCCGACAACGGCAGGTACGCTCGATGCAGCGAAATTAGGTGTCATTGTTTCAATGATTTTCCTTCCAAGCATGTCTTATATGGGACAGATTTTATTCAGCTTTTCGTTTGCACTAATTGGTACGTATATCTTCATGCAATTGCTTGAGAGGATTAAGTTTAAGGATGTTATTTTCGTTCCGCTTATCGGGATTATGTACGGAAACATTATTGGTGCCATTTCAACCTTCTTAGGGTATGAAGCAGATATCCTGCAGAATGTTGATACCTTTTTCTTGGGAAGTTTCACATTGATTGTGTCAGGGCGCTATGAATTGCTGTATGTAGCGGTGCCGGCGATCATCATTGCTTATCTTTATGCGAACAAATTTACGGTCGCGGGCATGGGAGAGGACTTTGCGAAGAACTTGGGTTTAAGTTATCGAACAGTCTTAAACATCGGTCTTATCATTGTGGCGATTATTTCAACAACTGTGGTTCTAACAGTCGGGATGATTCCTTTCTTAGGTTTAATCGTGCCTAACCTCGTTTCCTTATATCTGGGTGACAATTTACGCAAGACCATTCCCCATACGATTTTCATGGGAGCGGCGTTCTTGCTGGCTTGTGATATTATCAGCCGTTTAATTGTTCATCCGTATGAAATTCCGGTAAATACAACAGTCGCAGTCATTGGCAGTGCGATCTTCTTATTTATGTTGTTTAGGGGGAAAGCATATGCGAAAAAATAGTACAAAGCTGATGGTGCTGGCTGTTATTGCTCTAGTATGTATGGCACTCTTTGCCTTTTATAATATTCAAGGCAGTTTCAGTTACGCCTTTCCAAGGCGTTTAGAACGCCTCGTTGCGATGGTGATTACCGGTACGGCAATCGCTTATGCAACCGTTATCTTTCAAACGGTCACTCATAACCGATTATTGACTCCTTCTGTCATGGGTGTTGATTCGATGTATGAGGTTGTCCAGACGGTCATTTATTTCACGGCAGGATCGGCCTCAATTTTTGTTGTACACCGTTACTTGAATTTTAGTTTGTCGATTGTGGCGATGGTGATTTTTGCCTTGCTTCTGTACCGCTTTCTATTCCGGGCGGATAAATATCCAATTTATCTCTTGCTTTTGGCGGGGATGATTATTGGGACACTTCTTGGCAGTCTTGTGACATTCATGCAGGTCATTATCGATCCGGTCGAATACGAGAGCTTGCAAGCTCGCCTGTTTGCCAGCTTCATGAACGTGAAGACCGAGCTGATCCTTATAGCAATCGTCATCTTAGGTGCGGCGTTCATATATGGATATCGTTTGCTTCGGGACTTGGATGTCGTTTCCTTAGGTCGGGATAATGCAATCAATCTGGGAGTGAACTATGACAAAATTGTACTGAAGGTATTGATTTTATCTTCTATCCTCATTGCTACATCCACCGCTTTAGTCGGTCCTGTTACATTCTTAGGGTTAATTGTAGCCAATCTGGCCTATCAATACTTGGCCACCTATAAACATTCAGTTTTAATAGCCGGAGCGAGTTTGATTAGTATTATTGCCCTCGTCGGCGGACAATTCCTTGTCCAGCACATATTCCAATTGAGTACAACCATTAGTGTCGTCATTAACTTTGTCGGTGGAATTTACTTTATTTATCTATTACTGAAGGAAAGTAGGAAAGCAGAATGATAGAAATTAAAGAGCTTTCTAAGAGTTTCGGAAAGAAACCGGTTGTTGAAAATGTGACATTGAAAATCCATCCCAGGACCATTACCTCGTTCATCGGTCCTAATGGTGCAGGTAAATCGACGCTATTATCGATGGTGAGCCGTCTGCTAGATGCTGATACAGGTGAGGTGTTTTTAGACCAGGCAGATGTTAAGAAGATGAAGTCCGATACTTTTGCGAAACGTGTGGCAATCCTGAAGCAATCCAACCATTTGAACATTCGGTTAACCGTGCGTGAGCTGGTTTCTTTCGGCCGCTATCCTTATTCAAAAGGGCGTCTGACGAAAGAGGATGAAAGATTTGTCGACCAGGCATTGGAATATATGAATCTAATGGATATGCAAGATAAATTCCTGGATGAGCTTTCCGGGGGACAAAAGCAGCGTGCATTTATCTCCATGGTTATTGCGCAGGATACGGAATATATCTTGCTCGATGAACCATTGAATAATCTGGATATGAAGCACTCTGTTCAAATCATGAAGATATTGAGGAAGCTGGTAGACGAGCTAGGAAAGACTGTTGTCATCGTTTTGCATGATATTAACTTTGCCTCCGTATATTCTGATCGAATCGTGGCATTAAAGGATGGGCGTCTGATCAAGGATGGGCCGGCACATGAGATTATTAACTCAGAAGCATTGCGGGATGTTTATGATATGCATATCCCAGTTCAGGAGCAAAATGGCTGCCGTATTTGCGTCTATTTCAATTCACATTAATATCAACCCCTAATTTTAGACTGAATAGGAAGAAATTTCAGAAATGATGATGAAAAGAGTTGACAGTTTTTGAAACTTCAGTTTAGAATGAGAAATGTCGAATGAAAATGATAATCATTTTCAATTAAAAATTCTGTTTAGGGGGAAACACAGGATGAAAAAGTGGAAGTTTTTAACGGCCCTTGCGGCATTGACGTTAATGTTGTCTGCTTGTAACACAAGCGAAGAGGCAACAGGAGGAGATTCCTCTGAGAAAGCATCAGAAACTGAAGGAACTGAGTCTAGCTCTCAATTCCCGATGGAAGTATCTTCATTAACAGAGTCACGTGAAGATGAGGAAAGCGGAGAAAAAACGACATTTGAAGATGTCACTTTAGATAAAATGCCTGAGCGTATCGTTGCGCTTGATTACGGTTTCTTAGATACACTTGATGCATTGGGTGTTGAAGGAATCGTTGGTGTGGCTGCCGGCGGCGGTAAAGGAAACATGCCAGAAAACTTGAAAGAAAAGTATGCAAATAATGATGATGTAGCTGATGTTGGTACATTGAAACAAATCGACTTTGAAGCAGTAGCGGCAGCTGAGCCGGATGTGATTTTCATTTCTGGCCGTCAAACACCGTTCTATGAAGAGCTAAAAGAAATTACGCCTAACGTCATTTTCATTGGCTCTGATAATGAGAATTATATCGATGCAGTATACGAAACCGTTGATCTTGCTGCTAAAATCTTCGAAAAAGAAGATAAAGCAGAAGAATTAAAAGCAAACTTACAGGAAAAAGTTGATGCTGTGAAAGAAAAAGCAGCAGGTTATGAGAATGCACTAGTAGCCATGTACAATGATAAGAAAATCTCTGGCTTTGACAATGGGGAAGATTCCCGTTTCGCTTATGTATACAATGACTTCGGATTTAAACCGGCAACAACTGATATCGAAGCTTCTTCACACGGTTCCGATTTCTCATATGAGTCAATCCTTTCTGTTGACCCAGAAGTATTGCTTATTATCGACCGCACAGCTTCTGATGTAGAAACCATCAAAGCAGATATCGAAAATGATATCATCAAGCAAACACGTGCCTATAAAGAAGGAAAAATCGTTTACCTTGATGGTGTTAACTGGTACTTCTCAAGCAATGGTGTAACAACTGAAGCTGAAAAACTTGATGAAATCCTAAACGAGCTTAAATAAATTCGAATCAATATGGGGCATGTCTCAAAAGGACATGCTCTTTTTAAATCAATATGATAGGAGAGCTGAAGCATGTTCGTACAAATTCGTAAATGGACCGTTACAGAAGGCAATTCTGATAAAATCCTTGAACGTTTCAGGAAGAAGCCCGGACAAGGGCCATCCTTGATTGAACAGCGGGAAGGGTTCATCGGTCGTGAGCTGTTGGTTAAGAAAGTAACGCGCGGTGAAGAAGAAGTCGTCATGATTATCCGCTGGGAATCAGAGGAAGCATGGAAGGCTTGGGAGAAGAGTCCTGAGCATATCGCGGGCCATAAAGCAAAGATTAAGGAACATGGCGGCAAGCCCCCGAAGCCGGATTATGTTATTAATATGGAACATGGTAAATATCTTGTTGTGGAATAAAAAACAAAAGCCCACCTCTTATGAGGATGGGCGTTTGTTTTCCTTAAGGGCTTAAAATTGTAAAACAGGTGTCGTTTCATCCATCACTTTAAATGTGTAGCCTTTATGCTTCAGACGGCGAATAATTTCGGGCAGTCCATCCACTACAGTCATATTCCCATTAAAGTCATGCAGCAGGATATACAAATTCTCTTGATCGTTCGCGGATTTCATGATTAATGAAGTGATTTTCTTTTCAGGAACGGGAGGATTGATTCCATCCTCTGCGTCACAGTTCCAATCAAAATAGGTATATCCGCGTTTTTTCGCTTCCTCCTTGAGACTTGGCATCAAGTTAGTACCTGCATATTGTCGGTTAATATAATTGTTTGACCCTCCTGGAAAGCGAAGGATTTTTGGGGAAGTGCCAACTTTCTTTTTTAGGAAATTCTCCAATTGCTCAATATCTGCATAGAAGGCTCCCTTTGAACGGTAAATGGATGAAAAATTATGCGAGTAAGAATGAAGGCCAAGCGCATGGCCGCGGTTAACTATCTCTTTATACAAATAATGATGGGCTTTCTCTTTGGTGGCGGTCACGAAGAAGGTTGCTTTTACATCGTAGATATCAAGTATATCCAGAATTGGTTCGGTGCAATTGGATGGACCGTCATCAAAGCTTAAGTAGGCTGTTTTTGCAAAAGCTTCACTTGGCAGCAGAAGGATTGCCAATAAACAAAGTATAATTGATTTTCGCATGCTGTTCTCCTAAGTCATCAGGCTTTCCCGGTTAGTTTGGTTAAATGGAGCGAGAATATGCAGAAATACCGGGAGATAGAAACAAAAAGTGGTTAAAACGTCGGACAAATATGTATAATATGAAATAGTTATGGAGGAAAGGTTTGATTGTATGTTAAAGATTGAAAGCTATACTGTAGAAAAATTAGAGGATCCATTTGGCATCTTGTCGGGTGACAGATATGAATTCTTTCTCGATCTCGATGTTCCTGAGGATGATGAATTATATAGTGAGAACGGAGTCATGCTGCGCGTCATTTTCTCGAAAGATGGTGAAAAGGAACAAATCAGTAAATATGAGTTCATGGAGAACGAAACGAAGAATGTGCTCGATTTTGAGATGGAGGAAGATGAAGAGACAGCAATCTTGGCTTTTTGCAGCGAGCATTATAATGTAGATGAAGAAAATCAAACTATTGAGAATTTACTCGACTGAGGATATGATAGAAATACAACCATATGATTCGTAATAGAGTGCCTTGATATACGAGGATAATAGGGAAACCGGTGCAAGTCCGGTGCAGCCCCCGCTACTGTAAACGCTGATAAGCTGATTCATTTATGCCACTGGTTCAAGTTGAACACGGGAAGGCGGAATCAGGCGAAGGATTGAAGCGTAAGCCAGGAGACCTGCTCTATACACTTGAATTCTATTTTTCGGTGGGAAGAATAGGGCGACTAAATTCTGTGCGTCTATTATCAGAATGCCGCCTTAGCTTCGTATTGAAGCTAAGGCTTTTTATATGGCTGAGAATCTTTTAGGAGGGGAAATATTGTGTTGAAGAAGAAGAGATTTACCAGCTTATTTGCTTTCATGATGGCCTTATCCATCGTTCTGGCTGGGTGCGGAGCTACGTCAGATGACAGTCAAAAGAGCAAGGAATCAGAAACGAAAACAGATAATGCATTTCCGGTAACATTGAAGGATGGGACAGGAGAAGAAATCACGATTGAAGACAAGCCAGAACGTATCGTTTCCTTGCTTCCGAGCAATACGGAGACTGCTTATGCATTAGGCCTTGAGGATGAAATCGTAGGGGTATCAGACTATGATAATTACCCTGAATCTGTTTCAGAGAAAACAAAGCTAGGCGGAATCGAGATTAATGTAGAGAAATTATTAGAACTAAACCCTGATCTTGCTTTGTTTTCAGCTTCTCAAGGGGTGAATGATAAAGATACCATCAAGCAGCTTCAATCAGCAGGGATTGATGTTGTCGTTGTCCCAGATGCTAATTCCATACAAGGTGCTTATGAGGTAATTGAATTAATCGCTAAATCAACTGGTAAGGAAGCGGAAGGCGAAGAGATTATCACCGGAATGAAGGAAGATGTAGCGGCTATTAAAGAGAAAGCCTCTGATGTAAAAAAGATGAAAAAGGTGTGGATTGAAGTATCGGCTTCTCCGGATTTATACACGACCGGAAGCGGTACATTCATGGATGAGATGCTTCAAATCATCGGAGCAGAAAACATTGCAGCGGACCAAGAAGGCTGGGTGACAATGAGTGAGGAAACGGTCATTGAGCGAAACCCTGATGTTATTATTATGACTTATGGCTATTATGTTGATAATCCCGAAGAGCAAATCTATGCAAGAAACGGCTGGACTGAAGTAACAGCACTCAAGAATAAAGATGTTTATGATGTGAACAGTGATACGGTTACAAGGCCGGGGCCCCGCTTAATTGATGGGCTGAAGGAGATTGCGAAGGCAGTTTATCCTGACGTATATAAATAATTTATGAGGAAGAAGAGCTAGGTGCTTTCATTAAGATAGCAACCGGCTCTTTTTTATCGAAAATTGTATTTGAATTTTCTGTTAATTCGGTTGAATATTTCCAGATGTTGGGTTAATATTGTACCGATACGTACTCGTACTCTCTTGAGTGAATAGGATGATCGGCATGTTACTAATGAAAGAACTTCCAAAAGAGGCTAAGGGCAAGATCTATCTCTCAGCATTAAAGCTCTTTGCTGCAAAAGGTTTTAAAAACACATCTGTACTTGAGATTGTTGAATCAGCACATGTCTCTAAAACAACCTTCTATCAGCAATTCTCTAGTAAGGAAGCACTGGTGGTAGCGCTTTGCCAGGATTTAATAGATGAAATTGCCCTTGAAATAAAAAGAGCAGCTATGCTTGAGCCGAGAGTTGCATATAAGGCCTTTGCAGGCATTTATCGCTATTTGGACATTTGTTTCACGAATCCTGCCGTAGCTCATTTTATCTTGCTTGAGTCGGTCGGTATTTCTGAGGAAGTGGAAACCGTCAGGCGGGAAGCCATGCAAGGCTTTGCAGATTTAATTTTTGTGTTTGCCTATCAGGAGTTTCCCAATCAGGTGAGAGAGGAAGAAATACGGATTGTTTCTCAAGCGATGGTCGGGGCTGTTAATGAAGTAGTGATTCGTAATGTGAGTGAGGCAAACCAGGACCTTGATATAGAAGAGCTGGCTCGATTATTGAACAGGCTTATCATAGGTGCGTTTGTCAATCTGTCAAACAATCACTAATTTGTGAGGAGGGATTTGGCGTGGTTTCATTTAAACCAAGTGATGAGGAAGCCGCATTCATACATGTGGCGAAGAATTTTGCACGTGAATTTATTCGTCCGGCTGCAAGGGAAACAGAGAAGAATCGCCAGGTCAGTGAGAATATAGTCAAGAAGCTGAAGGAGGCAGGGATGAATAATCTTGAGCTCCCAGAAAGCTTTGGCGGATTAGAGCTTCCCGTCCTCTCGCAGGTGCAGATTTTAGAGGAATTAGCCTATGGGGACCTTGATATCGTGCAGGGACTCCCAGGTGCGGGAGAAGCAGGATCTTTTATAAGGAAGAGGGAAGAGCATCCCGCTTTTGACTCCTATAAGAAAGCCTGTCAGACGGGAGGTATACCAACCATCGCTTTTTGCCATCCCAATCAGCCCAAGCTGACTATCAGCCGCCATCACGATAGCTATATCATTGATGGTGAGACGGTTCCTTTGAGAATGGGGAAATTTGCGGATTTTGTGCTGCTGCTTGGGAAAGAGCAAAATGGGGAGGATGTCATCATCTGGCTCGAGAATGGCTCTGATACATCATTCAAAGCCTTGGATGGCGATTATCGATTAGGGCTGTTGAGCGCTGGCTTCGCATGTTTATCGTTTCAAAGTGTAACCGTTTCCAAGAAATCGGTCATTGCCTGCGGGTCGGAGGCGGGCCAACTTGCATCATTGGCGATGAGCCGGATTCGGATTATGGAAGCAGCCAAGGAAGTCGGTGTGATCTCTGGTGCACTGGACTATACGGTAGAATATACGGCCAGCCGTAAGGCGTTTGGTTCAGAGATCGCCAAGTTTCAAGGAGTCTCCTTTAATGTCGCCCAAATGGCCATTCATGTGAAGGGGGCGCGCCATCTTGCCTTATATGCGGCAAAGCAAATAGATGAAGGCACTAGTGAAGCCGTATTCCATAGTATTCAGGCCTTAAAGAATGTCCATCGTGCCATCCGGTTTGTGACAGATTCAGCTGTCCAGCTTCTTGGGGGACATGGCTATGTCCAGGACCATCCAGTTGAGAAATGGATGAGAGATGGGCAAGCCCAAGTAGCATGGCTTGAGCAAGAACATGACTTAAACGCATATGCAGGAGATTGGCTTGTTAATAAGGCTGAAGGGGGGAAAGCGGATGATCTCTTACGAACTGTCTCCACAACAAACCCAAGTTAGGGATGTAGTCCATTGGTTTGCGGCAAACGAAATCCGTCCGATTTCATTAATAGCCGATGAACAAAAGAAGGTTCCGGATGATTGGCTTCAGAAAGTAAATCAAATGGGCATCTCACTCAGCATGTCCTCATTCGGGGAGAAAAAGAGTGAGTCAAAGAAGCAAAAGAATCATGAGAGGCAAGGAAATCGGCTTGGCGTCATTGCCTCAGAGGAATTGGGATGGGGAGATTGTGCCGTTGCCCTTACCCTGCCAGGTCCAGGGCTTGGAGGTCCGCCTATCCAGCATAGCGGGACAAAGGAACAAAAGGAGCGTTTTCTCTCAATCTTCTCAAGGGAAGAGGAACCTAAATGGGGAGCATATGCCTTGACGGAGCCGGAAGCAGGCTCTGATGTGTCAGGGTTACAGACAACGGCTGTAAAGGTAGACGGGGGCTATATTCTTAATGGGCAAAAAATCTTCATCACCAATGGAAAGAGAGCCTCATGGGTAGTGGCATTTGCCACTGTTGACAAGACAATAGGCAGGGCGGGCCATCGGGCATTTGTCGTTGAGAAAGGGACACCAGGCTTCTCTTGCACCAGACTCGCAGATAAGATGGGACTTCGTGCTTCTGAGACAGCTGAACTGGTCTTTGAAGACTGCTTCGTCCCCGATGAAAATCTCCTTGGAGGAGAAGAAGCCTATCAGAATAAGGAATCGCGCTCAGGCGGTTTTAGGGTGGCAATGAAGACCTTTGATAGCACAAGACCGATTATCGCGGCAATGGCTACCGGAATCGCTAGAGCTGCATACGAATACACTCTTGATTTCACTCAGAAGGAACTGCCTCGCCATGGAACGCATTACAGACAAGCTAGTCAGCTGCTTGCCGAGATGCAGGAGAAAATTCAAGTGGCGCGTCTATTAACCTGGGAGTCTGCATGGAAAGGTGATCTTGGTAAGCCGAATGCGCAAGAGGCTGCTATGTGTAAGGCCTATGCCGGGAAGATTGCCCTGGAGGTGACCTCCGCCAGTCTAGAGATAATGGGCCCCTATGGACTTAAGGACAATTTGGTGGAGAAGCTGTATCGTGATGCGAAGATTTACGACATCTTTGAGGGGACAAATCAAATTCAGCAATTAATCATTGCCCGTCATCTGTATGAGCCATATGGCTTGCGAGTGTAGTCGCCCTAGGCTGCCTTGATCAGGAGGTGGTGCCAGGATTTTAAACAGAATTTTACGACCCGAGCTAGCTTGCTAGATGCTGAAAGGCTTATAAATGAAGGAGGAAAAGGAAAATGGGGAAGTCGATTGAAGAATACACATTGACAGAAGCTTTTGCGAAGATTGAGGAGGCTATAAATGCTAACCCAGGCCCAATTGAAGGAGTATCAACAAGATATCAATTTACAATCACCGGGGCTGAAGAAGGCGTGTATCAGCTGAACTTGCAAAACGGCAAGGCAGAGGTTGCGGAAGATGATGAGATTCCAGCGGATTGCACATTAATCATGTCAGTCGACAACTTCCGTCAATTTTTATTAGGTAAACTGAACGGAACAGTCGCTTTCATGTCAGGAAAACTCAAAATTAAAGGAGATATCGGAAAAGCCATTAAGCTTGAGGGCATTCTGAAACAATACAATGTCCAGGATCATCTATAGGTTTACTAGTGAAGACATGGTGACTGAACTCTAGTATCCAATTAAAGAATCCTTCTTCCTGAAAGGAAAAGGCAAACAAAGAGAAAAGGGCATCCAGAAACTCAGGAGGCCCTTTCTTATGAGATTAATTCTGTTTCGTAAAGCCTTCTTCCATCAAATAGGACTTAGCTTCATTGTAGGAAGGAAAAGTGCCGTCTAAATAGATGCCGGCATATACATTCCACATATCTTCTTCGAGAATGATGGTGAGGGTATGTCCCTCTTCATTGCGCCAAATCTCCTCGATTTCTTCGCTTTCAGCCGTGGTTCCTTCGTTCGGATCGACTGATAGCCGTTCAATGGATTTCTGAATCAGCGTACGCAAGTCTTCTTCAGAGAAATCGCGGATATTGACCATTCCTTTCTGGTCAACGCGATATCCTGAAATCCCTTCTGCATATACGAACCCATTGCCGTTTGGGTGCAGATGGTAGAGGACATTCTTTTTATCCGTCTTGCTCTCTGGGTATTGAAAATTCACGCGTCCTAGGGACACCTTTTTTTGTTCAAGCTCTGGAAAGCTTGCCGCGATAGCGAGTTTTTCTTCAAACGTTAACATACTTCCTCCAAATAAGTGGATTTTTCTATTTGTCCATTATATCATTAGTTTCTAAAAAGCCATCATATTAGTGTGTCAAATTATGTCGGAAGGTGGTGAGAAAATGACTAATGGACAGAACCGCAGCCAAATCAAGCCTGGGCTTGAAGTTGATATAGTTCTGAAGAAGGATCAGCGGAGCGGAACGTTAACAAGAGGAATCGTGAAGGATATACTAACGAATTCACCGACTCATCCGCATGGAATTAAAGTAAGGCTGACAGATGGCCAGGTCGGCAGGGTGAAGCAGATTGTGCAGTAAGCATCTGTCAGGGGGCTTTTTAAGCGAAACAGGCGGCGCCCTCCGCCTATATCGTTTTGTATGATTCCTAGACTACCGGCAGATTAGGATCGTTAGCGTAATGGGAGAGCTGGCAAAGAATGTTTTTTTTCTCCAGCCTGTCAAAACCCTTTTCTAACTGGAGCTTTTTATGAATGAACTGATTCCTGTATGATGGAAGGGGCATTTCCCGACAATGGGTTCGCTATCATCACCAATGAAGAATTGCTTCCACTCATTATGTTTCGGGTCGCCAAAATGACTGATATCCGGATGTGTCGGAAGTTTGTCCCATGCCTCAACACGTTCACGCACCTTTTCTCGTGACATGATTCCGCCTTTTTCGGTACCTTTCAGGCCTTCGAAAATCCTGCGCGGCTGAAAACCTATGATAAGGCTGTTGCCGAGATCCCGTGTTTTCCGCTGCTTATAGGCTGGGCAATTGCCGAAAGCGAAAATCGGCTCTCCGCCAAAGTGAAAGTCCCATAAGTAATGATCTGGGTCCTTGGGAGCTGTTTTAGGCCATGGGACGGAGTCATGTTCATGCAAGTATTGCAGGATTCTCCAGAAATAATCTCGATAATAAGGAATATCTCTCGTCTCTTCTTCCGGTTCGACAAAAAGAAAGAATCCATGACGCACTTTTGTCGGCTGCTTGAACAATTCCAAAAAGCTATCAAGTACGCTTGGCAAATGTGACCAATCATCATGTGTAATATAAGCATAACGAAGCTCGCCCTTGTTCTCAGCCTTCATTCCGAAATAGCATGGGAATGTCGGGTCAGTCACAATGCTTTTAAACGTTCTGTATTCCTCTGTCACCCATGCCGGTACCTGCTTCGTATTTTCCATATCCTCTTTTTCTAGTAATCCAAACTTCATTTGCTTAGATATTGTCATATAATCATTCTCCTATCTATTTGCTCGGTGAATTATTCCCTTGAAGAAAAGTTTTAAACAAATGGTGACAGGGCTTTTTTTAATTGTTTATTTTTTGAAAACGCTGTATATTTGGAATATGAGTTTATTAAATTATTTAATAAAGTAAAAATACAAGGGTTTCGCAAGAATGCGATTGAGGTGAATAAATGTGCCGACCATCTACCAGACGATTCAAAGCTTGCTTCAATATGGCATAGAAAATAGTCTTTTGAGAAAAGAAGATGAGTTTTATACACGGAATAGATTGATGTCTGTGCTTGCCCTTAAAGAATGGGAAATCAGTGAACCGCTCGCGGGTAAACCATCCATACATGAATTATTGGAGTCTATCCTAGATTTTGCAGAAGAAAGAAAACTGATCTCTGATATGACGACAGAACGAGATCTCTTAAATGCAGAGCTGATGACCTGCCTTTTGCCAAGGCCGTCAGAAGTCATTCGGGAGTTCTGGGAGAACTACGCGGCAAGCCCTATCCAGGCGACTGACCAATTCTATAAGTTTTCGGCTGTGTCCAACTACATCCGTATGGACCGCATTCAAAAAAACAGGCAATGGAAGACAAAGACAGAGTATGGGGAATTGGATATTACGATTAATCTTTCCAAGCCCGAGAAGAACCCGCAGGAAATTGCACGGTTAAAGAATGCACCGTCCTCCACATATCCGCTATGTCTGCTTTGCCCGGAAAATGAGGGATATAAGGGTACCCTTACTCATCCGGCGAGAGGGAATCATCGTATTATCCCGTTACTTGTTAATCAAGAGGAATGGTATTTGCAATATTCTCCGTATGTTTACTACCCGGAGCATTGCATCGTACTGAAGAGAGAGCATGTACCGATGAAGATATCGAGGGAAACGTTTGACCGTTTACTTGATTTTGTTGATCAATTTCCTCATTACTTTATCGGATCGAATGCAGACCTGCCGATTGTCGGGGGATCGATTTTAAATCATGACCATTTCCAGGGAGGACGCTATACCTTCGCGATTGAAGAGGCTCCAATTACACAGACGTTTGCGGTTGCTGATCATCCGAATGTAGCGGCAGGTATTGTGACGTGGCCGATGTCAGTCATTCGCCTTCGCGGCGAGAAAGAGGATGTAGCCGAGGTAACTTCGATGATCTGGAAAGCATGGCAGACATACAGTGATGAAAGGGCTGAAATCCACGCTTTTAGCGGGAGTACACCGCATAATACGGTCACGCCAATTGCGAGAATGAGAGACGGATTATATGAAATGGATATCGTTCTTCGCAATAACCGAACGTCTAAGGAACATCCTGATGGCATCTTCCATCCGCATCAGGAGCTGCATCATCTGAAGAAGGAGAATATCGGGTTAATCGAAGTCATGGGTCTTGCCGTGCTGCCAGGAAGGCTGGTGGAGGAAATGTCGACGCTGTCTTATTATCTGGTGAATGGGACGGAAAAAGCAGATTGGCAGACTGATATGCTCAAGCATTATGACTGGTACGATGAAATCCGAACAAGACGGGGGCAGCTGAACAGCATGACGGTAGATGGGGTCATAAAAGAAGAGATTGGCCGCCGGTTCTTGGCTGTGCTTGAGCACTCAGGTGTCTTTAAACAGACAAAAGAAGGGCAAGAAGCTTTCAGCCGCTTTATTATGAAGCTTAATCATGAACAAAAGGTGGGGGACCTCTGATGGAGAAACAAGCATTGCTTCAAGAATTTCAGGAGAGATTTGGGAGAAGAGAGGATGAATGCCGCGTATTCTTTACACCTGGCCGCGTTAACCTTATCGGAGAATATACGGACTTTAATGGAGGGCACGTCTTTCCGGCATCCCTTTCTGTCGGGACATGGGCAGTCGTCCGCCCTCGCCAGGATGGCATATACCATTTTCAATCCACTAATTTTGACCTAACGGTACAAACCGAGGTTAAGTCCATTGTCTACAAAAAGGAGGATGATTGGGCGAATTATCCGAAGGGTGTACTTGTGGAACTCTTAAAGCTTGCTGGAGAAGAAGCTGCAAGGTACACAGGGGCTGATATCCTGTTCCATGGGAATATTCCGAATGGAGCGGGTCTTTCTTCTTCGGCTTCCATTGAGGTATTAACGGGAATGGCGTTGAGTAAGCTGGCACGATTTCCGATTGACAACATCGAATTGGCGAAGCTTGCGCAAAGGGCAGAGAACAAATTCGTCGGCGTTAATTGCGGCATTATGGATCAGTTCGCCGTTGCCATGGGTAAAGCCAATCATGCCATCATGCTGAAATGTGACACGCTCGACTATCAATATGTGCCAGTTGAGCTTGATGGATATACCATCGTCATCACAAACACGAATAAACGCCGCGGTCTCGCTGATTCCAAATATAATGAGCGTCGGGCTGAATGCGAGAGCGGCCTGGCAATCTTGCAGCAATCCATGCCAGGTATCGAAACATTGGGTGATATCAGCTATGAAAATTGGCAAAAGTATAAGGATACCATTAAGGATGAGGTCGTGCAAAGGCGTGTCGATCATGTAATCAGTGAAAATACCCGTGTCTTAAATGCAACAGATGCCTTGAAGAAGTATGATATAGCGTTATTTGGCAAGTTGATGAAGCAGTCTCACGAATCATTGCGTGAATTATTTGAGGTAACTGGCCAAGAGCTGGATGTTTTGTATGAGGAAGCGTGCAAGGTAGAGGGCTGTATCGGAACAAGGATGACTGGAGCAGGCTTTGGCGGCTGCAATGTCAGTGTTGTCAAAAATGAAGCGGTGGCTTCATTTAAAGAGGAAGTTGCGCAGCATTATGAAGATAGAACAGGTCTTGTGCCTGAGTTTTATTTATGTGACATCGGTGACGGAGCAAAGGAACTTTAGAAAGGATGATGCAGGACAGCCACAAGTGGTGGTTCTGCATCATTCTTTTTTGTCTGCTATTCCGATATTTGAGAACAGATTCCGTAAAATGAGGGATACGGCTCCCATGGCGGTTGCATGGCGTCCAAAAGTCGAGATAGTAATCTTGGTTTCCTTCGCTTTCTTGGTCAGGGCACGTTTCTGAACCGTTTCAAGTACACTGTCAAGCAAAAATTCGCCCGCTTGGATAACGCCGCCGCTTAAAATGATTTTTTCGGGATTAATTATATGGATAAGATTCGTTAAACCTATGCCAAGGTATTCACCGGCCTCCTGTAAGACTTGCTGTGCCAGTCTATCCCCTGCCTTCGCAGCTTTAAAGACGAGCTCGCCGGTAATCGCCTCATCAGTGCCATCCGCAAGCATTTTGGGGAGCAGGCTCGATTCACCTTCCCTAAGCTTCATCCGCATCTTATCCGCAATTGCCGGACCTGATGCAAATGTTTGGAGGCAGCCATTATTTCCGCAGGAGCACAGCGGTCCCTGCAGATCAATCGCCATATGACCGATTTCTCCGCTGATGAAATCATGGCCGAGAAAAAGTTCGCCGTCTATGATGAGACCAGCACCGATTCCGCGTCCAACATTAATGCAGGCAAGGTCAAGGGCACCGTCCTCATGATTGAACCATTGATGTCCGTGGGCTATGGCGCGGGCATCATTTTCAACAATGACCATAAGTCCGAATTCTTCTTCTAGGATGTTTTTAATGGGGATATGGTGAAGATTAAGATTCGGAGCGAAAATCGACTCGCCTTTTGATACGTCCACGATTCCATGCATAGCTACCCCGATTCCTATTAATTTCTCTGGCACTGGTGAAGCATCCTTCATGGTGCGAATGCCCTTGATTAATAAGGAGAGAAGCTTGTCCTTCGTCACAGGAGATGGAATGGTCTGAATGATGTGATGCTTCGTCTCTCCCTCCAGGTTCGTTAAAATCATACTCAATTCATGGGAGCCGATATCAACCCCAATAAGATGATGCCGTTCACTATTAAGCGTAAGCAAGGTCGGCTTACGACCACCGCTAGATTCCCCGAGGGCCTGTTCTATGATTAATTCACCGAGCAAAAGCTCCTTCGTCAAGTTGCTGATGGTGGGTGGAGTCAGCTTCGTCAATTTCGCAATGTCTGCTCTTGAAATAGGACCCTTCTCACGTATGAGGTTTAGGACGATGGAGAGGTTGGTGGATTTCATTCGTTGAAAGCTTCCGGTAATCAATTCTTTACTCATGTGGCCTCCGCGTCTTTAAATGTAGGTATGGCATTCATACTAAAGCCTACTATGATTATAAATGACCGGAGCATGAGTTTACATATTCATTCCTGGGTTATTCCACTTTTTGAGCAAAGGACCGTCACTCCCGAATACAGGATCTTTATTAGGAAGCGGAACGCGCTGAATATCTTCCAGCGCTTCGGATCTTTCCTCAGACTTTCCGTACTTAGTGTTATAGTCCATTCCATCTGGATAAGCACCGATGACAGAAAAGCCGTTTGTGGATTCAAGGCATTTATGACCGGTTCCTGCTGGAAGGACAATGACATCACCCTTTTCCACCTCAAACACCTCACCGCTGCTTCCGCCAATCATCAGCCGGGCGTCCCCTTTAATGACTCCGAGGACTTCATGGGTATTACTATGATAATGGTGGTAGTTAAAAACACCGTTTTTCCAGCTGTTTAACCAATTATGCCGGTGAAACACAGCTTCTATGTCTTTTGGGTCAAGCACATTTTTATAGATTGCTGCCGGCAAGAAAGGGTTATTTGGGATCAAACCGTCATCTTTAAAGAATATAAATTGAATGTCCAATGTTTATGCCTCCTTTTTATTCTGCATTAGCGGGCAGCCGCACTCCTGCGTCAGGGACTAGGGAAATCGATTGTCAGTAAAAAGCCTGATTGAAGGTGCACTTTATGGCGATTTTCCCGGTGAAGAGAAGCATTAAACAATCCACTCGCAAAGAGCAAAAAAAAAGACCTTCGCAAAAGCAGAAGGGGCTTGCTTTTGTTAGGGTACCTTAACTGCGCCTCTATTCTCTTTTTATTAATCACCAAGGGTTAGCTCAGGCTAGTGTTTAGCCGCCCTTCGAAAACCATCATATATGTTATAGGCCGCTCCGAGAAGGAACATAATCATCGCACCATTGACCAACCAGCTTTCCCAGCCGTTATTGAAGACTTTATCCATATATGTGATAAAGCCGGAATCGAACATGTCGGAACGGGTCAAAATCATGATAAATACGCTTGTAGAGATGATTTGAAGGAAGGTATTAAATGTGGCTAGCCTCATGGTCCATTTCGCTGTGTACAATTTAAGCACCGAGAGGGCAAGCTCCATGACGATGATAACGAGAACGACTGGCATAAACAGCTGCAGCACATCCTGATTGAAGATAGGTGTCACAAACTGAAGTCCGTCGCCCCTATTTTCATATATACCGACGAGATGATCTGCATAGAAATAGCCCGTTGCCCATACAGCTGTCCAAAATATCCCTCCGTATACTTCAACCTTTGAAATCAGTCTTTCCTTCGCCCGGTCGGGAAGGTCCTTCAAATCATCAGGGGACCATTTGTGAAATGGCTGCCCGTCTTTGGCGGAATCGAATCTCTCGGCAATGGCAAAGCATAATGTCGTCCAGAAGAACACATGCATGGCAACCTCAATCACTGAGCCTGCCGCACCAATGATAATGGCAGGCAAAAGACGTAAGATTGATTCCTCGCCTGTAAAACCGGCTACCTGCTGGGCAAGGTAAGCAATCAGCGCTATCGCTGTGCTAAAGGACAACCCTAATTTCAATATGGTCATATAGCCGTCAAAGTAACGGGGCCCTATTAAATGCTGGGGCCAATCACGATACCCCCTTGCCAGTACTGCCGGGTCTCCTAACTCGGTGAGAACCTCCTTCACATCTTGCTCATCATAATCATCAGGCAGCATATCCTCAATCGTTGACTGCAGCTCAAGGGAGATGTCGGCACGGCTCTTTTCGGGAAGTCTTCGGGTGACTTCTTGTATATAGATGTCAATCAGTTTCATCTTCTTTTCCTCCTTTTAACATGTCATGCAACCGCTTCGAGTTGTGAAGCCACTCCTCTTTAAGCTGCTGATACACCTCCATTCCCAATGAGCTGAGTGTATAATATTTGCGCGGCCTGCTTTCTGTTGTGTCCCAATAACTTGTCACCAGCTGCTGTTTCTCAAGCCGCCTGAGTAATGGATATAATGTGCTTTGTTCGATTGTGATTCCAGCCTTTTCTAGTGAACGAACAAGGGAATAGCCATACTGAGGTTCTTGAAGCTGACTAAGAGCAGCCAGCGTCAGCGTCCCTCTCCTTAATTCCGTCATTAATGAATTCAATAACGTGTTCATCTGTGCACCCCCTATGATACATACTATGCGTTATACAGTATTATGATACTGCATATGTTGGGAAATGGGAAATATTATCAGAGGTATTGTAGAAATAAAAAAGACACTTTGCAAAAAGCTCATTCTATGAGCCTTTGCGAAGTGTCTTAAACCGTGCGTCTTGCTTCTCTTTTGCGAAAGATGATTGTGATTCCAGCAAGGATAACAATAATGAATAAGTAAGAAATCCATGAGATTCCCGTCATGCCATAGCAAATGAATGCCCCTGCCGTAATCATAGCGGCTGTGAGCGCATAGGGGATTTGCGTCAGCACATGGTTCATATGATTGCATCCTGCAGCTGATGCTGCCACCGTAGTTGTATCCGAAATAGGCGAACAATGATCCCCGAATAGCGAGCCGGATAGGACAGCAGCAAATAATGGAGTAATATCTGCTCCGGTCACAAGGCTAATTTGGGCAGAAATTGGAAGCATGATCGCAAACGTACCCCAGCTCGTACCTGTTGTGAAAGCCATAATCCCAGTTAGGATGAACATGAGGAATGGCAGCCAGGAGCTGGAGAAGCTTGTCTGCTCAATGATTCCCCCTAAGTATTCCCCTGTTTTAAGTAATCCGGTTAATTCAGATTGCATCCAGGCGAACAGAAGGATCCATACCGCAGGCAAGGTTGTTTTCATCCCATTGATAACCGCGCGAGGCACGGAAATTGCCTGCTTTGTGCGAAGAGTAAAGCCGAATGTCACAAGGCAGGCTGCTGCTGCTCCCATGAGAAGAGAAAAGCTAACCTCGCCATTGGCGAACCAATCAATTATGTTTTTAGTGTCACTATTTCGATAGCCAGTCCATATTAATAAACCAACAGAGCTCACCATTAAGACAATAATAGGGATGAACAATGACCAAATAGAACCTTTCTTGCTTGAATCATGCGATTCAATTGGCTTCGCATGATTTTCCGCCTTCCGCATTTTCCAGAATCGAAGATCAAAATAGGCGACAAGAAAGACGAGTGCTATCGTCGTTAATGCATAGAAGTTCAGAAATCCTACTTCCACAAATGTCACAATCGGATTTGCATCCATATTGTGCATAACGAAGATGCCTGCAAAGATTGATGTAATATAGGCTCCCCAGGTCGAGATAGGTGTCAAAACACAGAGAGGATCAGAAGTAGAATGAATCATATAAGCCAGCTTTTCGCGCGATACGCCAAAACGGTCAAATAACGGACGAGATACTTGTCCATTCGTAAACATATTGAATACGTCATCCGGAAACATCGTCATTCCGAAAAAGGCCGTTCCCATCGTCACCTGCCGCTTAGAATGAAGCTTGCGGGCTGCGAAATCCCCAAATGCCATTCCCCCGCCCAATAAGTGAATCATGCCGGTCATGACCCCGAGCAGAATAAGAAAACCAAGCACATAAAGATTGCCGGCTGCCAATTCACCATCCTCGTAGAAGAGGTGTAATATGGTTTTGCCGATTCGTTTAAGGGTATCGGTGAATTGAAAGTTTTCATAGATAAGGGATGATAAGATAATCCCCACGCCAAGTGAAGGAATCACCCGCCTTGTCATGAGTACAAGTATAATTATGACGAGAGGTGGTATTAGTACAATAGCTGTTCCGGTCATTTGAATACCTCCTTACAAAATTATTATTATACCAACATAATTTAACGTCAATAAAGAGAGTTTCATATAAATAAACTATTAAATTAATTTACATGCAGGGAATTGTTAACATTTCCGCATTTTTGGTTTAAAGATACACCTATTGCATGCTATAATGCACATTAATATAAATGGACGATTATAAATATTCAGTCTAATAAGGAGGAGAGAGAATTGAGAGATGTAACCTTACTAGATATTTTTGAACATCGAATTACGCAAAAGTACTTGAATCGTTCTGGATTGGCTCATGCACTAGCAGTGGCCT
>CAJGCH010000016.1 GCA_904501845.1 uncultured Bacillaceae bacterium
ACGATTAATTTCATATATGACACTTCCTTGTAGATTAAAACCTTTTCATTACCTCTTCATATTTTATACTTTTTACGGATTTAAGCAAAATAAAGTTCAATCATTTGAGGGCTATTCTGGTTATTTTCTATTCATATGTGCATTTGTGGATGGTTTGACCATATATTTTTCACGAAAGGGCAGACGGCTGCACAGGGACTTCCCTTCCTTAGGTTCCCCCTATCTAGCGCGAAAAAAAATACATGCCTTGATGACTTTTTCAACAAATAAGCAAGCAGGTTAAAAAGGGCTGCCGGACCTTGCGCCCAACAACCCTAATATTGACTAAAAACTAGCCGGTCTTATTCAGCTGAATTCTCTAATGGAGCTGTCTCAGTTTCTCCTGACTCCTCAGAATCACTTACCACTCTAGGCGGAAGGACAGAAGCTACAACTACATCCTCATCCTCAGTGATTCTAAAGGAACCATCCTGGTTCAGGTCAGCGACAATGATAGTATCGCCAATTTGCAGGTTCGAGACATCATATTCTACCGAAGCAGGAATTCCGTCTGGTTTCGCACTGATGGTTACATTATGCAAAGATTGCTGGATGATGCCGCCATCTTTAACACCTGCGGATTCTCCAATCAAATCAATACGCACATCCACTTCCATTTCTTCAGACATATTGACAGCTAGGAGGTCAGCATGAATGATATTCCCCTTCAAGCTGTCTTTTTGATACTCCCCTAACATAACGCTCGTCTTTTTGCCGGAGAGGTCCAGTGATAAAACACCGTTTCTTCCGACCTGCTTAATTGCTTTCAGGAATTCGCTCTCATCAATATATATGGGTGAAGTCGGTTTGTTATTTCCATACACGACTGCTGGGAACTTACCTTCTTTTCTTAGCCTTCTTAATTCGGAACGCTTGAATTCTTCCCTTTGAGCTGCTTGTAATGTCATTGCCATACCACTTACACCATCCTTTTTCTATTTGAACGTCTATCTACTTACTAATTCCCTATTTGGGAGGAGTGTAAACTTTTAGTAATAGCTTTTTCATTATTTTCTCAGGGAGGGCTATGATTTATCTGTTCATTATTATACTTTTCTCCTTCCTGGACACAAAAAACCGAATGGGGGATCCCATTCGGTTTTTTGTAGTATAGAGATGGCTTTAGCCAATCAATCAAACAGCGTGCTGACAGATTGCTCTTCGTGTACACGGATGATTGCTTCACCAATAAGAGAAGCAACAGATAGGTTAACGATTTTGTCTATTTGCTTTTCTTCCGGCAATGCGATGGTGTTTGTTACAACCAACTCTTTAATATTGGAGTTTTGGATTCTCTCGATGGCAGGGCCAGAAAGAACCGGATGCGTACAGCAAGCGTAAACTTCTTTTGCGCCATTTTCCTTAAGGGCATTGGCAGCTAATGTAATTGTACCTGCCGTATCAATGATGTCATCAATTAAAATCGCTGTTTTTCCTTCAATATGACCAACGATATTCATGACTTCGGCCACATTTGGACGCGGACGACGTTTGTCGATGATAGCGATCGGCGCCTTTAGACGGTCTGCCATCTTACGCGCACGAGTAACACCGCCATGGTCTGGAGAAACGATGACGATGTCTTCTAATTGTTTCGCTTGGAAGTAATCCGCAAGAATCGGAACACCCATTAAGTGGTCAATTAGAATATCGAAGAAGCCCTGAATTTGAGGCGCATGCAAATCTAGCGTAATGACACGTGTAGCCCCTGCTGTTTCAAGCAAATTAGCAACCAATTTAGCAGTGATTGGCTCACGGGCTCTCGCTTTACGGTCTTGACGGGCATAACCGTAATAAGGCATCACAATATTGATGGTTTTAGCAGACGCTCTCTTCAATGCATCAATCATAATGAGCAATTCCATTAAGTGCTCATTTACAGGAGCACTGGTGGATTGGATAACGAAAACATCGCATCCGCGAATACTTTCCTCAATGTTGATTTGCACTTCGCCATCGCTGAATTGTGATACCGTGCATTTCCCTAGTTCAACGCCAATAACATTTGCGATTTCCTCGGCTAATTGAGGGTTGGAATTGAGTGAGAATACTTTTAGATTGGGATCTAAATATCGATTTGACATTTTATAATGGGCCTCCAAGACTATTTATTGATGTTTAGCTTATTTACATAATTTTCTTTATTCACTTGTCGTGCGCGCGCAACAGACAGCGCCTCTCCTGGAACATCCTTCGTAATGGTTGAACCAGCGGCAACATACGCGCTCTTGCCTACGGTCACTGGAGCAACTAGATTGGAATTGCATCCAATGAATGCTCCGTCTTCTATCCTGGTTAAGAATTTATTCTTCCCATCATAGTTAACTGTGATACTTCCGCAGCCGACATTTACCCGCTCGCCAATTTCAGCGTCCCCTAAATAACTCAAATGGGAGGCCTTGCTGCCCTTTCCAAGCGTCGTTTTCTTCAGCTCTACGAAGTTGCCAATCTTCGCTTCATCATGAATGGCTGATTGCGGACGAATGTGAGAGAAAGGACCAATTTGGACGTCAGAGCCAATCTGGCTATCATGAGCGACCGACTGGCGAACCACCGTACGATTTTGAATTTCACAATCCTTGATCTCCGTGTTCGGACCAATATGACATTCACCGCCAATGGTCGTTTTACCCGTAATCATTGTTCCAGGATAAATATACGTATCCGAGCCAATAACTACATCCGGATGGATATACGTATTGTCAGGATCGATGATTGTAACACCATTTCTCATATGGCCTTCATTAATTCGGCGCTTGAGTATTTTTTCCGCCTGCGAAAGCGCAATGCGGTCATTAATCCCTAATGTCTCATCAAAGTTCGGTGTTTCAAAGGCTGAAACAACCTCTCCCTTTTGCTTTAAGATTTCTATGACATCCGGCAAATAATATTCGCCTTGAGCATTTTCATTAGAAACATTTTCAAGACATTCAAACAGCAGTTTATTATCAAAACAATATGTGCCTGTATTAATTTCCTGAACGAGCAATTCCTCAGGTGAAGCATCCTTATGCTCTACAATTTTCTCAACTAGGCCATCATCATTTCTGATTACACGCCCATAGCCTGCCGGGTTGTCTGTACGGGCAGTAAGGATTGTTGCTTTTGCTTTCTGTGCATCATGTACATTCAGCAATGCTTCAAGCGTTTCAGCTGTAATTAAAGGAGTGTCTCCGCAAATAACCAGGGTCGTTCCTTCCTCATTTCCTACTATATCTTTAGCCTGCATAACAGCATGAGCTGTACCTAGTTGTTCTGCCTGCAGGGCATATTCAGTCTTTGAACCTACTACTTCTTTCACTTCTTCAGCACCATGGCCAATAATTGTTACGATCTTAGAAGCCTTAATAGCAGAAACATTTTCAATGACATGCTCTACCATCGGCTTGCCGCAAACGGGATGCAATACTTTATAAAGACTCGATTTCATTCGAGTGCCTTTTCCCGCCGCCAGTATGATTGCATTTCGGTTCGTCATGATAGCCCTCCGTTTACCTTTTTATCCATTTAAGACTATACATGAACTAGTTATTCTTTTCAAGAAGGGAGGGCAAAACTGTCAATTTATTTCTGGATTGTAGAATGGGGGGGACAAATGGGGAGGAGGGGATTTGGAGGAACATAAAAAAGAGCCTCTCAGATGGTCGGCTCTTAGATGTATACTTCTATTTTCTCTCTGTAATTAGGATGCTCCCGCTCCTTCTAATTCCACCTCTTCAACATCACCTACACGATGATATTCGGCGAGAACAGCTTCCTGAATCTTTCCGCGTGTACCAGAATTGATTGGGTGAGCAATATCACGGAATTCTCCGTCTGGTGTACGTTTGCTTGGCATAGCAACGAACAATCCATTATTGCCATCAATTACTCGGATGTCATGGACAACGAATTCATTATCCAATGTGATGGATGCGATTGCTCTCATCCTTCCATCTGTGTTTACACGGCGTAATCTTACGTCAGTAACCTCCATAATGTCACCACCTTTTATAAAAGCGAATTACTAACTATTTCCACGAAACTATCGTTTTTCCTTCTTTTTTTTGAAAAATATTCAAAAAATAGGTAAGTTTTTTAGTTTAGTCAAAAAAATAGTCAGTAAAATCGCTCTTTAGCGGCAAGTCATCTATTTGGAGTCAGATGCCGGCTCAAAAAAGTTCCCTTTTTCCACCCTAATCGTTTTTTCTTTCATATTCACATCAGATAGCTTCATTAATGATAGATAATTATCAACTAAGCGCTCCTCTGCCTGTTCTGCTTCTACCAATACGGCGATGCCCGCCACCTTTGCTTCAAATTCCTCAAGCAGATTTACCATACCATTGACGGTTCCTCCTGCTTTCATGAAGTCATCCACAATTAATACATTTGCCTCTTTCGGCAAACTCCTTTTGGAGAGGACCATCGTTTGGATGCGCTTTGAAGACCCTGATACATAATTGATGCTGATTGTCGGGCCCTCCGTCACAAGTGAGTCACGGCGAACGATAACGACCGGCACATCTAAATAACGCGCCACTGCATAGGCAATCGGAATCCCTTTAGTGGCAACCGTCATCACAATATCAACTGGCTGGTTACGATAATGTGAGGCAATAAGCCTTCCGACATTCTCCAAAATTCGCGGCTGGCCCAATATATCTGTCATATAAAGATAACCGCCAGGCAAGAGCCTTTCTGGCGTTTCCATCATTCCGCATAGCTCTTTAATGATTTGATTCGCCTCTTCAACTCCTACACCAGGAATATATTTCACACCGCCAGCTGCGCCGGGAACCGTCAAAATCGTTCCTTTCCCTTTTAATTCAAGGGTTTCCTTAATAATCCCCAGATCTTCACTAATCGATGACTTAGCGGACTGATATTGTTCAGAGAAAAAGGAAAGCGGTATGAGCGTTGAAGGGTGAGCCATTAAATAGGTAGTCATATCTACCAAGCGTTCACTCCTGCGCAATTTCATAAGTACCCTCCATAACACGAATGTTTTAATGTGATTTTACCTGATTGTACGTGTTTATTCAACCTCGTTCCGGTTTCCTAACAATCGTACCGCAAAGACATTGTCACAAAAACCTCTTAATCCGTTATAAACCCGCTGCATTCGGGAATCATGCTCCACCAGGCCGAATACGGTCGGACCGCTCCCGCTCATCAAAACAGCATCTGCCCCAAAGCGGCTCATTTGCTCCTTGATCATCCGGACTTCCGGATACATGGATAATGTCACGCTCTCAAGCACATTCCCCATATGATTGCACATTCCATCATAGTCTTGGTTATATATAGCCTGCACCATATTTTGAATGTTTGGGTGTTCAACTTCATTAACCTTCAGATTACGATACACATCAGCCGTTGAAACGCCAATCGTCGGCTTAGCTAAAATGACCCAGCAGCTTGGAGGGGATGGCAAATGCTCAATCTTCTCCCCGCGCCCCCGCGCGATCGCAGTCCCGCCATGCACACAAAAGGCCACATCTGACCCAATCTCTGAGCCAATCTCAGCTAATTGATCCCGTGATAAACCCAGCTTCCACATCTTGTTTAAGCCCCTCAGAGTGGCCGCCGCATCACTGCTGCCGCCGGCAAGACCGGCTGCAACCGGCACCTGCTTATCAATTGTTATATCAACACCTGTATTGATTGAGAAACGCCTCTTTAGCAAATCTGCAGCCTGATAGGCTAAATTTCTGCTATCATCCGGTACAAAGCGATTATGTGAATTAATCCTGATTGTATTTCCGCTCCGTTCAGCAAGCTCGATACGATCAGCCAAATCAACATTGGTCATCACCATCTCTACTTCGTGAAAACCATCTTCCCGCTTATATAAAACATCCAGCGCCAAGTTAATCTTAGCAGGTGCTTTCTCCATCCATTTCATTATGTTCACCTACTTTGTCCTATTGTTACCTTCTCACATTGTACATTTTCATCGCATCAATCGCCACTATTCGCATAAAATTTTATTTCCCAGCACAGAATAGCCCCTTAGGATGTATTATCCCAAGGGGCTTACCGCACCAAACTAGTTTGTTTTAGAAGTGAACAGGTATTAAGGTATTCCCTTATGATCGGTTAGCCAATTGCTCCTCAGCGATTTGTATGGCCCGTTTGACCATATTTCCCGCATCAGAAGCTTTTATGCCTCCCCATCCTTCTTTCTGCACAACATCCCAAAACCCGAGTTCTTTCGCAAGCTCTTCTTTAAATTGTTCAGACATCATACTTCTTCTTCTGCCCAATGCGAACAGCCCCTTTCTATTCAGGTGCGGCTCTCTTAGCTTGCTCTGCTCTCTCTCCTGTACCCTCGCCAAATTATAGTAAAAAAGCAGCGGACTGTCGTCCACTGCCGTTTAAGCCATTTTTCCTGATGTCTCTTCAGTAAAAGTTAATTCCACTGTTTCTGTTAATACGTCTGCATAGCTGTAGGAGACTCTTTCGAATGAGTTCTCATCCTGATCCAACTCGACAACAAACACCGAAGGATAGGTCTCAGCTAATACACCTGAACGTTCGATAGTTTTTCTTCTACCGCCATTCGCCTTGAGTAGCAACTTCTGCCCCAAATGGGAATCCAAAATTTGTTTAATATCAGTCAAACTTTTTGGCATGCTTCGTCCACCTCACTAAGATATAGTATAACACATTTTAAAATGACGGTCAAACAAAATAATAAATTATATCAGTGATTAAATTTGTTTGTCAACGTTTTTCATCCCAAAAATTTCTCTTTTTTTCTCTCTTTTAACATACCCAATTCGACACCCATATATGTATGTAATTAACATAACAAGCAAAATAAATAAGCCGCCTGTTTTCAGGCGGCCTCCTTCATCATGAGTCCATATCCGGCGGCTGTGCATCCTTTTGATGATAGGGCATACCGATTCGCAGAGCTCCCTTTGATTCAACTCCGCCAAGACCCCGCTCACCCGTAAGCGTATTGCGCACAACATCCCACACATTGATTTGTTCCATGAAGGATGTATAACTGACCTTCGCTACAATGTATACCGGATCTAACGCATGGATATTGACGCGTGAAGGGGAACTGGCGAAATTCGCTCCGGCCACAATCAAGGATTCGAAGTGAGATTGGCAAGCACCCGCAAAAATCACAAGCTGGTCAAGGTGATGAACCTTCTTGCGCGCCTCCTTGACCGTCAAGACGAAATCCTTCGAATGCCTATAAGCCTGGATGTCATCCACCGTCCCCTTCGTTTTTGAATAGGAATCATGACCGGTAATGACCAAGATATCCGGCCTGTATTGCTCAAGCAAATCCCCGATTTTATATGGCATCTCCTTTTCCCGGCAATGGACCCCATGAACAGGAATCCCAATTTGGTGGTAGAGGTCTAAGCATTTTTTTAAATATGCGGGATCTCCGTCTAGGTGGAGAACTTTCCCAGGTATTTGGAAATAGTCTGATTGATGCCGGTAACCCTCTGTGCTTTCATACTCCTTTTTATGCCGCATCCGCTCAAACTCCTGGGTTAGCAGATGATTGGATTGGTCGACAAGCACACTCGTGCTCAATTCCCGCTCAGCCCGCCTCGTCTCGCCTATGGGCTCGAGGTCATTGATTGGGGCATCAGCTACAAGCCTGATGTCTTCGCCATACAAAATCGCTATCTCCCTGCCCCGCTGGGTACGTAGGTCAATGACACGGAAATAAATATCACATTCATATGACTTTCGGCCGACGATGTCATTTATCCTTACCATGCAAGCTTCACTCCACACTATGGTGACCATATCGTAACCTAATGGTTTCTTCATAGGCTATGCAGGATGGGACATTATGGTGAAACAAAGAAAAGCCCAGCTTTCTAGAAGCCAGGCTTACCCTCGTCTTTATTTTTCGCTTTGTTTAAAATGCGGCAAGAGGTGATTGCTCAAGGTCGCAAATTCTTCAAGGGATAGTGTTTCGCCCCTTCTGCCCGGTTCAATTCCGCTCTCCTCGAGACTCTTCAAAATCCAGTCCTTCTTGCTTTTTCCATCCGGAAGCTGTGAGGTCAGGTTATTGAGGATGGTCTTCCGGCGCTGTGCGAAGCTCGCTCGTGTGACCATGAAGAAAAATGACTCATCGGCTACATCCACTGCCGGCTTTTCTCTAACAGCCAGGTGAATAACAGCAGAATCGACATTCGGCTGCGGCACGAAGACCGTTTTCGGCACAATCATCGCCACCGATGCCTCTGTATAATATTGAACAGCAATCGATAAGGAGCCGTATTCCTTAGAGCCCGGCTTTGCTGCCATTCGGTCAGCCACTTCCTTTTGAAGCATGACCGTAATTCCGCTAAGCGGCAGTTTCTCCTCCAGCAATTTCATGATAATGGGGGTTGTCACATAGTATGGGAGATTCGCCACAACATGCAAATCCTTCACCTTGCCTGCAAACTCTTCCTCAATCACGCTTTTGACATCTGCCTTTAGGATATCTTCATGGATGATTTTCACATTGTCATAATCAGATAATGTATCCGCCAAGATAGGCAAGAGCCTTTGGTCAATCTCAAAGGCAACGACCTTTTTGCATGACTTAGCCAGCTGCTCAGTCAGCGCTCCGATTCCAGGCCCAATTTCTATGGCGCCGCTCTCTCCCGTTACATGAGAATGATGAACGATGTTTCGGAGAATATTCGTATCAATCAAGAAGTTTTGTCCAAGGCTCTTCTTAAAGGAAAAGCCATACTTCTCTAATATTTGCCTTGTTTTAATAGGTGTTGCAATATCTTTATTCATTTGATTCCACTCCATTTATATGTTCAATTGCCTGCAGAAATTCGTCCTTTGTAATCCCGAACATCTTTAGCCGCGCGTATAACTGCTTTCCATTAGCGTACCCGATATTTAAGTATTTTCCTAATCTTTCTCTCTTATCCGCTGCTTCAGGACCCCCAATAAGGCCGAACATCAGCAAATCCTCCTTACTGATGATCTCCATCTGCTCGTGTTCCATCTGCTTTGCATTTGAAAGGGCTTCTCTTATGGCCGCGGGCGTTGCGTGCTCAACCCCAAGTCCCTTTCCGGATTTATGGATAGCCTGATTCTTCGGCAAAAACGCATGCTGGCAGCCCGGTACATTCTGCGTGATAATATGACGAATCCGTTCTCCCGGAAAATCCGGATCCGTAAAGACGATGACACCGCGTACCTTCTGAGCAAGCCGTATTTTCTCAAGCGTCTCCTCATTGATAGCCGAACCGTTCGTTTCAATTGTATCTGCATCAAGTGCCCGCTTGATTGCGACCGTGTCATCTTTACCTTCCACCACAATAATTTCCTTAATTTTCATTTTTCCTCCAAAAGGTCTTCTTTTCTCTCGCTTAATATTTGATATATTTATGTTATTTTTGTAATATAAATGTAATAGCAAAATTCCCAACAGCAATCTTGCTTATTATAACGCAAAAAAACAGAGGACAGAAATCCTCTGTATAAATATTATCAATTATTCAGCGAAACACCTTAATTTTGACGGTCTTCACGCCCCAACTATAGGCATCTGCCGTCGATGGTACAAATACATCAATTTTCTTGCCGCTCACAGCACCGCCGGTATCTGCTGCAGTCGCATACCCGTAGCCCTCCACGTACACCTTCGTCCCTAGCGGAATAAAGCTTGGATCTACTGCTATTACCTTGGCGTTCGGGTTAGCACGCAGATTGATTCCTGTAGCCGTTTTACCAGTACAGCCATTACAGCCGCTCGTGTAGGCCGTTGCGGTGACATGATACTCCTCCGCTGATGAAGATGACGTTGAAGGTGATGACACCTTTGTTACAGTGGCCTTCTTTTCCTTGGTTCCAATGGCGACCACTTGGTCAACCTTTTCCTGAACCGTCTTCTCTGACACTAGCTCCTTAGAAATGGTTTTGCCGTTTTCCCGTGTTAATTCATATGTTTTGCTGATTAAACCTTCTTGGCCCTCAGTTATGATTTTCTCTTTCCCCTTCTCCAAAGATGGGTCCGTTCGTTTGATCGTTTCATAGCTGATTGGTTCTTCCACCACATCGGTGACCTTTTCTACCCTCGTTACGGTAACAGCTGATTCCTTTGTCAAACGGTTAGATAAAGCTGGACTTACCTGGTCCAATTTATTTAGGCTTACCTTCTCACTTTTCAAAAAGTCAGCGACCGTGGTCGAAGTTGACCATATTTCCCGTTTTTCATTCCCTACCTTCAGAGCAATGGGAAATGCCTTTTCTATTGTAATATTCATATCCTCTTCTATTGCTTCATCCATGCTCTCGGATACCTTATCCTCTGCTCTAAGCTGTATGCCTTCTTCTTTCAAGAATTCTCCGACCGTTTCCGACAACGTCCAATTAGAAGTTGTCTCGCCATCAATTGTTAGGCTTACCTCTACAGCCGGGGTCCATACAACCTTCAAGTCATCACTGACTTCGGTCCCTTTTGCAAGACTTAAATAATCCTCTTTGCCTACCTCAACATCTAGTTCTTGCAGCAGTTCATTAATGGTGTCAGCATGGGTTTTGACCATTTGCTTTTTTCCATCCAGGCTCAATGCCACTGTTTTTTTCGTACTCTCATAAAAAATAATGCCTGTTGCTAAAATAAAAACAGCTACACTTGTCATAATCAGTAAAGTTCTTGGCGTTCGTCTCGGCCTGGAAAATAGGTTTTTCATGTTTTGGATCACGAAAATTCCCCCTTTTCACTGTGAGTGAATTATATAGACATTCAGATAATATTGTCAACTCATCCACATTTTGAGAGCGGAAATCTGCGAATTGGCATTAAAAAAACGAAGGCTAAGACAATATGTCTTGGCCTTCGTTCATAAGACTTATTTAATTCTAAATAAACGGTTTGCATTTTCCGTGGTGGCCTTTGCAACCTCTTCAAAGGATACACCCTTTAATTCAGCAATTTGTTCTGCGACTAGCTTCACATAACTCGGCTCATTCCGCTTCCCGCGATAAGGATGCGGAGCCAAATAAGGACAATCTGTCTCTATCAGCAGTCGCTCCAACGGAACCTCTTTCGCCACTTCCTTCGGCTTCACGGCATTTTTGAACGTAACCGGCCCGCCAAGTGAAATATAAAAATTCATATCAAGGCAGCGTTTGGCCGTTTCAGGGCTCCCGCTAAAGCAGTGCATAATCCCGCCGACCTCGGATGCCCCTTCCTCCTCAAGGATGGTGACAACATCCTCTGTGGCCTCACGGTTATGAATAATGATAGGGAGGTCCAATCTTTTCGCCAATTGAATCTGCCGGCGAAAGACCGCTTGTTGAACATCCTTAGGGGATTTGTCCCAATGATAGTCGAGTCCAATCTCCCCAATCGCCACTACCTTTGGATGAGCAGTCAGCTCTTCAATCCATTTGAGATAGTCGTCCGTTAAATCAATGGCATCAACCGGATGCCAGCCAATCGCTGCATACATAAAATCATATGCCTCAATCAGCTCCATCGCGCGTTTGATCGTCTTCTCATCAAAGCCGACAACCACCACACGCTCGACCCCGTTCAGCCGGGCTCTCTCAATGACCTCCTCAAGATCATCGTTAAATTGATCATCATTTAAATGGACATGTGTATCAAATAACATTGTTTCGCCCCTTTTAGCATAGTCTCATTCTCTCTTACCCAATCTCCAACTAATTAAAAGCCAGGCATTAACCGGCACAAAAAGAAAGGGATGTTTCACATGTAACATCCCCTCCGTTTATTTTTCCATTCTTATTTAACCTGTGCTCCATTTGGCAAGGATTCCGCGATAGAGGCAAGGGCCAGCTGGCCGTCTTCACTGCCCGCAAGAATCATTCCTTGTGACAATACACCGCGCAGCTTAACTGGCTTCAGGTTGGTCACACAAATGACCTTCTTGCCTGCTAGTTCCTCCGGTTTGTAGTATTGCGCTATACCGGAGACAACCTGGCGCTGCTCATAGCCTAAATCCAGCTGGAGCTTCAATAGCTTATCAGCTTTTGGAACTGGCTCAGCACTGATGACTTGAGCTACTCTGAGCTCGACCTTCTTGAAATCGTCAATTGTGATTTCCTCTGCTTCTGGCACCTCTTGAGTAGCCTTTGGTTTCTCTTCCGCAGGCTGAGAAGCTGTTCCTTGCATCGATTCCTTAATATAGGCAACCTCTTCCTCCATATCGAGACGAGGGAAGATTGGATCGCCTTTCTTCACGACTAAGTCAGCAGACGTCATACCGAAGTTCTCAAGACTCTCCCAAGTTTGCATCGCTTCTTGGTCACAGTTAAGCTGGTCGAAGATCTGCTTCGGAGCTACTGTGAGGAATGGCTTCAGCATGATGGCAATTCTTCGCAAGGACTCTGCCAAGTGAGTCATCACAGATGCCAGTTCATTCACTTTCTCTTCATCCTTCGCAAGCGCCCATGGCTGGGTCTCATCAATGTACTTATTCGTGCGGCTTACAAGCTGCCATAGAGTAGACAATGCTACAGAGAACTGCATATTCTCCATTGCTTCCTCGTACTTTTTAACCGTTTCGATATTCGCTTGCAGCAATTGCTGGTCAAATTCTCGTTCAGACCCCTGATAGGCTGGAATCTTCCCGTCAAAGTATTTATTGATCATCGCGACGGTACGGTTCAAAAGATTTCCAAGGTCATTCGCCAGATCGAAATTCACGCGTTCAACAAAACCTTCCGGCGTGAATACGCCATCCGCTCCAAATGGCACCTCACGCAATAAGTAGTAACGCAAGGAATCTAGACCATAACGATCAATCAAGGTAACCGGGTCAACGACATTGCCCTTGGATTTGGACATCTTGCCATCTTTCATCAATAGCCATCCGTGCGCGAATACCTTCTTCGGAAGGGGAAGGTCAAGCGCCATTAACATAATTGGCCAATAAATCGTATGGAAACGAACAATTTCCTTTCCGACAAGATGCACATCTGCCGGCCAGTAATTCATGTATTTAGAGTTATCCTCTGTGCCATAGCCAAGTGCTGTAATATAATTCGACAATGCATCAATCCACACATAAATGACATGCTTTGGATTGCCTGGCACTTTAATGCCCCAGTCAAATGTTGTTCTCGATACGGCCAAATCTTCAAGACCTGGCTTCAGGAAGTTATTGATCATTTCATTTTTGCGGGACTCCGGCTGAATGAAATCTGGGTTCTCTTCGTAAAATCGCAAAAGTCTGTCTGCATATTTGCTCATCTTGAAGAAGTAGGATTCTTCCTTGACCTTCTCAACCGGGCGTCCGCAATCCGGGCAATTGCCGTCCTCGACTTGGCGATCTGTGAAGAAGGATTCACAAGGGGTACAGTACCAGCCCTCATATTCATCAAGGTAAATATCCCCTTGATCCAATAGTTGTTTGAAGATTTTCTCAACGACTACTTTATGCCGGTCTTCCGTCGTACGGATAAAATCATCGTAGGAGATATCTAGCTTCTTCCATAGAATCTTGATATCGCGGATCATGCCATCCACATATTCCTGCGGGCTGATTCCCTGTTCTTCCGCTTTTCGCTGGATCTTCTGGCCATGCTCATCCGTGCCAGTTAAGTACATCACATCGAACCCCCGCATTCTTTTATAGCGGGCCATCGCATCTCCGGCGACTGTCGTATATGCATGACCAATGTGAAGATTTCCACTTGGATAATAAATAGGGGTTGTAATGTAAAACGTATTTAATTTTTCCTTCATTTTTTCCACTCCTTAAAGGCGCTGCCTATAACGTCCTCTTACTCGCAAGAACGATTTAACATAATAGTAACATTATAAAGGAATTCCTTAATTTTTTATACAGAGGAACCCTTCATTCTCTTTCAGCAAAAAAATTCCCATAAAGACAAATGGTCAACTTTTATTAAATTCATTATACAAAATGTCATATATAAATATTTTAATATAATTATTTTATGTCGTTTTTTCTTAGAAATGTGTCGAAAAAAATTAGTCAGTTCTAAATATTATACAATTTACCTCACAATTTAATATGTAAAAAATACATACGCTTACATATTTAAGGTAAAAATAAGCGTTTTCAGCCCGTTTTTTTCTATATATAATCCATATTGCCCACAAACTACCATTGTCATAAGAACTAAAAACATTGACGGTTTTGGGAATGCTTGGTATTATGATAACATCATTAAATTTTGTCGAATAATGACGAATTTTATTAAAAAAATATTATTCTATGAGAGGAGTATTGTTATGAAATCCACTGGTATTGTACGTAAAGTAGATGAACTTGGCCGGGTGGTTATTCCGATTGAACTTCGTCGTACGCTCGGAATTGCTGAAAAAGATGCCCTTGAAATTTATGTTGATGATGAGCGCATCATCCTCAAAAAATACAAACCAAACATGACTTGCCAAGTAACAGGTGAAGTATCTGATAGCAACTTCACATTAGCAGACGGCAAACTCATCCTAAGCCGCGAAGGTGCTGAACAACTCCTTAAAGAAATTCAAGAAAGCCTTCATGTAACAAATTAATAAAAAAGCTTCCCATTTGGGGAGCTTTTTTATGTTCTTATTTCATTATGTCTATATGGTAGGCTTGATATACTTCCCTCTTTGGAATGTTTCGTTCTTTAGCCACCTGCTTGATCGCATCATTGGGTTTCAACCCTTGAGAGTCTACATAATGGTCTACATGCTCCTTAAGACTCACATCTTCCCACCATACAGCCTCTTCTTCCACTTCATTGGAGCCTTCCACAATCAAAACGAATTCCCCTCGAACCTCCTGTGTACTTGCCCACTCCAGCGCTTCTGAAATCGTGCCGCGAATGTATTCCTCAAACCGTTTCGTCAGCTCGCGTGCAAGGACGATCGGCCTGTTTCCAAGATACTCATGAAGGATTGCCAATGTTTCCTTCAAGCGATGAGGCGATTCATAAAAGATAATAGCCCCATCCTTCTTGCGCAGCTCTTCAAGCTCTTTTTTCTTCTCCTTGCGGCTCCTGTTAAGGAACCCATAGAAGTAAAAGGGCTGAGGACTGATTCCTGAGGCGATTAGAGCGGTCAATGCAGCGTTCGCCCCTGGAAGTGCCACGACCGGTATATCCTCTTCTATACAAGCCTGCACGAGCTCATAGCCCGGGTCAGAGATGGCTGGCATGCCCGCGTCGCTCACGAGGGCGACCCTGCTTCCACTCCTGAGCCTTGCTAAAATAGCTTCCCCGCTCTGCTGTCTGTTATGTTCATGATAGCTGATAAGCGGTGTATGAATCTCAAAATGATTACATAGTTTTTTCGTATTGCGGGTATCCTCTGCTGCAATGCAATCCGCCTCCCGCAAAATCCTCACAGCCCGATACGTCATATCTTCTAAATTGCCGATTGGCGTCGGCACTAAGTATAAGGCAGGCTCTTGCTCCTGCTCAAAGCTCTTTTGACTTTTCAATGCTTTTACCTCCCATTTGCACGATACGCTCCTTCTCAGGCCTCTTCAATTGCTTGAAACGATACTCTGCCTGCATCGCCTCCGTTTTTGTCTCATACTGCTCATAATAGCGCAGGACAACCGGCCTCCTTGCTCGGGTATACTTAGCACCCTTGCCCTCATTATGGGTGTCGACTCTTTTCTCAAGATTATTCGTATAGCCCGCGTAATAGCTGCCATCCGCGCATTCGAGCACATAGAAATAGTGCATCTTATTCACCATCAATGATTTCCTTCAGCTCTTCTGTATACTCATTATTATCCTTATAAACGACAAGAGGCGGCAAAAGCTTCAAGTCAGGGCTTCCCCCCTTGATTCCCTCCACCAGGATGGTATTGGCCTCACGCCCAGCCTTCGGGTATACAAACTGGAGCCGCTTCGGCTCAATGCGGTACTTTCTCATCAAGGTTAAAATATCGAGCAGCCTTCCCGGCCGGTGAACGAAAGCAGCTTTCCCTCCCTGTTTCAGCAACTGGCTGCTCACCCGGACAACGTCTTCTAATGTGCACATAATCTCATGTCTCGCGATGGCATAATGCACATTATCGTTCTGAATTTCCTTAGCTGGGGTCAGAAAGTACGGGGGATTGCAGGTAACGACATCGTATTTATCATGCCCCAGTACAGGAAGGATTTTGTTCAAGTCTTCATGATGCATCGTAATCTGCTCGGACAGATTATTGTATTGAACGCTTCTTACAGCCATATCATGAAGCCTCTCCTGAATTTCAACCCCATGGATATGTCCCTTCGTCCTCCTGCTTAATAATAGCGGGATAACGCCATTGCCGGCACAAAGGTCGACCAAATTTCCCTTTTGAATCGGCACATACACGAATTTCGCAAGCAGGACCGCATCCAAGGAAAAGGAGAACACACTCGGGCTTTGGATAATCCGAAGCGGCTCTCCCAGGAGATAATCCAGGCGTTCATCATCTTTTAACATCTTCAATCACTAATCGCTCCTAACCATATATCTTTATAAAAATAGCCTTTCCTAATCGATAGGAAAGACTATCTTTATTTCTTATTCAGAAATGAGAGGCAAAACAAGCAATCTCCATCTTTTCGCGGACTTCCAAAATGCAGATTGCATATATGGAATCCTTCTTGATACAGTCTTGCCAGGTTATCATAGCCCTCTCCAATATCCATTGGCTTATTGCCCTTTTTCTGCTTTTTCTGAGCAGATGCAGGTTTATCCTTTTCAAGCTCCAGCAACCGGCGGCGAACGTTTTCATTCTCCAATTGGAGCGTATTATTCTCCTCTAGAATCTCGGCCAGATGTTGCTTTAATTCACCGAGCTGCTTGTACAGATCGCCGATTTGGGCCTCCATACTGCTGACCGAATCGAATATTTCTTTTTTATTCATAACACCCACCACCTTATTAATCTGTGGCTTGAATCGTGAAGGTGCCTTCCTCCATCATCTCATCCAGCGTATATTCCACAACACGTTCTTTCCCCTGCAATTCAATCTGCATGATTTTCTCAAGGATATTCAGGCCAATAACCTTTCCTTTCCCCATTGGAGTATCAATATACTCACCAAGGTCCGGAAGCTGTTCCTTCGCGCTTTCGTACTCATCATTCTCATATTTCAAGCAGCACATGAGACGTCCGCATAGTCCTGAGATTTTTGTTGGATTAAGTGATAGGTTTTGGTCTTTCGCCATTTTAATTGAAACTGGCTCAAAGTCCCCCAAGAAGGTCGAACAACATAGCATCCGTCCGCACGGGCCAATGCCTCCGAGCATTTTAGCCTCATCCCTCACGCCGATTTGCCTTAGTTCTATTCTTGTGCGGAAGATAGCCGCCAAATCCTTCACAAGCTCACGAAAATCAACTCGTCCATCCGCTGTAAAATAAAAAATCACCTTATTGCGATCAAAGGTATATTCCACATCAACCAGTTTCATATCCAGGCGATGCTCAGTCACTTTTTCACTGCAAATCTGGAATGCCTGCTGTGCAATTTCCCTATTCTCGTCCACGGTAAAGCGATCTTTCTCATCGGCAATCCGAATGACCTTTTTCAAAGGAAGGACTATATCATTTTCGCCCACTTGCTTGCGCGGAATCACAGCTTTCCCAAATTCAATGCCTCTGACGGTTTCTACGATAATATACTCATCCTTGGCTATCTCGAGCTCTCCTGGGTCAAAATAATATATTTTACCCGCTTTTTTAAAGCGGACTCCTACAACATCATACAAGTGTAAACCCCTCCTGAAGGTTAAGCACAAGCTGCTCCATTAACAGCTGTGGGTTCATATTCGCCGAAAGCTTACGTTTTGCCTCCAGTATTTCATTCATCTGATTGGCTAATTGCTTTTGTGAGTGCAAAATAGCCAATTGGCGGAATTGATCTTCCCTATCCTGATAAACCATCTCTTCTGGCTTATCAAGCTGAACATAGAGAAGGTCTCTGTATATATTCAAAAGAAGCAACAATCCCATTTCCATTTGCTCACGTTCTTTAAAATGAGGGAGCCAGTCCTCTTGGACGACCATAATTCCATCCACAGGATTTTTTATGGCTTCAAACAATTTTACCACTATCTTTTGGGCTTGTGCAAACCACTCATCCTCATTTAGGGCTAGTCCTTCATCGACACTATTCGTCAAACTGGCAATTAATCTTGCCTTCTTGACCGGAACCCCTGACTGAACTAATTGCTTTCCTAGCTCCATAGGATTTAACGGTGTGAAGGAAATCGTCTGGCATCTGGATAAAATCGTGGATAGCATCTTATGGATTTGATCTGTCAGCAAGATGATGGTGGTACCTGCATGCGGTTCCTCAAGGAACTTCAGCAGGCTGTTCGCAGCCGAGGCTGTCATTTTATGCGCGTGAGTAATGATATAAACTTTCTTATGAGATTCGACTGCTTTTTTCTGGAATTCCTCGTGAAGCATCTTGATTTGCTCTTTCTTAATGGAAAGGCCGTCAGGTTCGATAACATGGACATCCGCATGATTTTTATGCTCAATCTTCTTACAGTTCGCGCACATCCCGCATGGGAGATACCCATCAATCGAATCAAGGCAGAATAATGACTTAGCAAGCAATATACTCGCATCCTGCTTGCCGGTCCCACGCTCCCCCTCAAAGAGGTATGCATGTGCCACCCTGTCTTTAATCAGGCTGTTCAAAAGCATTGCTGCTGCTCTCGGCTGCTGGTTTGATAGCTGTTCCCATGTTTCAATCATGCTTGTTTCCTCTCATCCTTTATCCTAAAAATGATAGAACTGATCGACTGGCAGGACAAACACGGTTGCCCCTCCCACCTCAACTTCAACTGGATACGGTACATAGGAGTCCGCATTCCCTCCGATTGGCGAGACAGGAGCCACATATTGTTCCCTGGCCTGACAATTCCGTTTAATGATTTCAAGAGCTTTATTGACACGGATTTCTTCTGTGCCAATCATAAAAGTAGTATTGCCGGATTTCAGAAATCCGCCTGTCGTAGCCAACTTAGTTGCACGGAAATTATGGTCAACCAGGTCACTTAATAATTTCGCACTGTCCTTGTCTTGTACTATCGCTACAATAAGCTTCATGGTGAACCCCCCAATCTAGAATCAATCTATTCATGTGTTTCCTCTAAGTTGTCCCTTTCATTATACCAAAGCCTGTATAAGATTAATATAAAACCTTAAAGCCATGCTTTAAGGTTTCTTGTCAATATTTGTCTTTATTTGATGAAGAGTTTCTTCGTATACTTCTTCAATAGATCGGTCTGCATCAATACCTTTGATACGGTCCGGATCTTTTTCCATCAATAATTGATAGCCATCATACACTTTTTGGTGAAAGCTGAGCTCCTCCACGTCAAGTCTATTTACTTCTCTATTCTTATGCTGCTCTATTCTCTCTAATCCCTTTTTCGGGTCAATCATGAAAAATAATGTTAACTCCGGCATCAGATCGCCAATCGCAAACTGGTTAATCTGCCAGATTTCATCGACCCCGATGCCTCTTGCGTATCCTTGGTAGGCCAAGGAACTGTCAACGAAGCGGTCACATAGGACGATAGCTCCTTCCTCAAGCGCCGGTACGACCTTTTCCATCAAGTGCTGCCTGCGGGCTGCCGCATAAAGAAGCGCCTCTGTACGCGGGTCCATAGCTGTATTGCTGCGATTTAAAATAACCTCGCGAATTTGTTCAGCAATTGGAATACCGCCTGGCTCCCTTGTCAGGATAATCTTGTAGCCTTCCCTCTCCAGCTGTTCTGCCACTTTTGCAATGATGGTTGTTTTCCCAGCTCCCTCAGGACCCTCAACCGTAATAAATACTCCTCGTTTCAAGCTTGCACCCTCCAATATTATGTACGCTATAGCTAGTATATCATAGCCCTTGGGCAAAGACCTGGATTTGTCCCTCTTTCAGGTAAGTACCCCCTTGAATCTTCACCCCGTTTTTCAATAGCCGCAGACATGCGGCAACCATCTCATCCGTAATTCGTTCTCCTCGTTGAATCAACGGGATTCCAGGGGGATAAGGGATAATGGCTTCCGCTGCAATCTCACCTACTGAAAGGGGAAGTTCCAGTCTTTTTATGCTTAGCGTCTCCATTTCTTCGTATGATAAGGCAAGCTCTGAATGCTTTCTAACATTGCCTATATCACCTTTAAGGAAGCCTGTTTCAGCTGCTGGCTTCTCTGCCGTTTTCCATTCTATCAATTCCACGCGCTCGATGAACTTCTTAATAAAGGATTCATGGCCTGCTTTCAAAAGCGGCAGCACCAGCAACACGAACCGCTCAGTTGATAGCTCCGGATATATCCCGACCTCCTCGAGCCTTGCCTGCAGCTCATATCCAGACAAGTTCCCCTGATGATGAATCATCAGCTTCAGCGGGTCATGCCAATCTGCTTCCGAGGCTTCATATACCGCAAGATGTCGATGGGCTGTGAGATAATCCTTTATTAATCTTACCTGCTCGCCCAGATACATTTTATCCTCTTCACCGTATCCTTCCAGATAAGCTCTCGCTAAGTCCAGTGACAGCATAATCGGATAGGACGGGCTGCTCGACTGGAGCATCCTCAAATAGCATTCCACCTGCTCAGCAGCAACCAGCTCTCCTTGTACATGTAAATAAGAGCCCATCGTCATCGCCGGCAATGTCTTATGAGCCGAATGAACAACTATATCGGCTCCCCTCTGAAGACTAGAGGGAGGAAATGGGTCTCCTGCGGCAAAATGAGCGCCATGGGCTTCATCAACAAGTACCGGAATCTGCTGCTGATGAGCCACTCTAATGATTCCATCAAGCTCCATTCCCATGCCATAATAGTTTGGATACGTCAAAATGACTGCCCTCGTTTCAGGATACTTATCCAGGTAAACCTTGACGAGAGAAGCTGTAAGACCGATTTCAATTCCTTCATCATCAAGCTCAGGGTGAATAAAAATCGGCTTTGCGCTCGCTAATGCTAATCCATTAATAACTGACTTATGACAGTTTCTCTGCACGAGCACTGTGTCTCCTGCATGAATGGTCCCGAGAATCATCGCCAAATTCCCAACCGTCGATCCGTTTACCAGAAAGTAGCTCTTATCTGTCTGATAAAAGGAAGAAAGCAAGGTCTCTGCCTCCTTGATTCCCTCCTCCGGGCTATGGAGATCATCAAGCCCCGTCAACTCCGTCATATCCCAGCTCATTGCCTCATGAAGGGCTGGCGGTGTCAGCGGATGAGTGACATTCCCGCTTTTATGGCCAGGCACATGCAAGGATACTGGATTTTGCCCTTGGTGGTTCTTCAGCATATCAAGAATCGGAATCTTTATTTTATCCATTAATGTCAACTACTTTCCTGCAATCATCCAAATTAAAAAGGCTCCGTCCAAAGAAGGGGCCTGTGCTTTTTATCATTATAAGTTTTTCCATTCATTCCATTCAAGTGACGAACAAAAATTGATTACGTATAAATGCCCGAAATATTATTTTTCCGCATCTTCTCTACATACTCTTGATAAACCGGATCACTCGTATCTGTTTGAACAATCGCCTTCTCACATTCTGTACAGATGAACCCTATATAGAGATGCAAACCATCTGACTTATCCTTTTCGCAAATACTGCATCTGTTCCCGCCTTCTCTAAACTTCATATTGGTTTGATCTAAAATCGCCATCATCACACCTCCTGCTACTCCTAGTATCACCTCTGACAGATAATTGTATACACGATTTCGAATTGCTTATGTACATTATTGTATGCCCAGATGCTGAATACGTTGTATGTCTTTATTTAAGATCCTCGGATAAAGTTTAGAGGAGAGATTATTTTTCATATGTTATCACTGAACACAGCCAGCTAAATGACCTCTGCTTGACTGAACCCCTTATAAAAGAACGTCCATTCATGCTGGTTTATCTAAAACGACAAGCTAAAGAGGATTTATTATTTGAAATCCATGCTTCTTTACTTTTCTTTCAAGTCGTTTCAACTCTCTCGGGATTAAAACACAAAAAAACCAGCTCATCACTGAACTGGTTTCTGCTTGCCCGGCAACGTCCTACTCTCACAGGGGACGCGCGGCCCCAACTACCATCGGCGCGAGAGCTTAACTTCCGTGTTCGGAACCCGACCGACGATAAGCGGCGGATCTCGGCGTCGGCTTCTCCCCAATCGGTGATGCCTGCTGACAGTCAGTGTGAGTATTCTTTACTTCTTCTATGAAATCTCTTTCGAGATTTTTACATACAAAAAAACCAGTTCAAAATTGAACTGGTTTCTGCTTGCCCGGCAACGTCCTACTCTCACAGGGGCGTGAGCCCCAACTACCATCGGCGCTGAAGAGCTTAAC
>CAJGCH010000017.1 GCA_904501845.1 uncultured Bacillaceae bacterium
ATAAGCAAAAAGCTCGGAGGGAAGGCAAAAGGAACAAAGACTAAGAACGCCACATCCTGTGGCGACGTCTTTGTGACCGATGTCGTATCTGCCTCCCGTAGAGCTTTTTCTTATGTCTCGAGCAGCTAGGAGCCGAAGCTGGATTGCTTAAGAAGCTGAATGAAAAGCTGAGGCGGCAGATGGAGGTACGAAGACTAAGAACGCCGCGTCGTGCGGCAACGTCTTTGTGACCGGCACAGAGGAACAAAGACAAAAACCGCCGCGTCGTGCGGCAATGTCTTTGAAACCGACGTCATGTCGGCCTCGGCCTCAGCATTGTGTTGGCCTGGAAAAGATGAAAAACCAAATCGGTTTTTCATCTTTTTTATTTTCCGCTGTTAAACGAATTTCTTACGGGAGGGCTTAGCCAATATAAAATTATCTTTATAGTTTTTATCATTTATAAGCAAGGGCACTTTCTTCTTTGTTTGGGCGAAACAATTAACCTCTTGAAAAGGCTGAAAATCCGAAATTTTATGGGCATATTCCTCATATGAACGATGAATTTAGTCATGCAAGAACTTTAGAATAAGCTGGCCAAGGAATCATTTATCAAAACCATTCTTTTGACTTCCCCTCCAAATCCAGATATAGTTTACTAATAGACTGTTATATATATTTGAAGGTGAGATTTTGGAAAAGAAACTTTCTACGCGCGAGAAAATTCTCCTAACGGCAACCCGTCTTTTTTATTTGAAGGGGTATCATGCGATTGGACTCAATCAGATTATTAAGGAATCAGGCACGCCAAAGGGCTCGCTTTATCATCATTTTCCGAATGGCAAGGAACAACTGGCTATCGAGGCAATTCAAGCATCCTCCAACCATGTTGGGGAGGCTATTAATCGCTTCATGAGTGAGTCGGATAGTCCGCTGGAAGGGATTCAGGCACATATCCAAATGATTGCGAGTGTCTTTGAAAATGAGGAGAGCTTTAATAGCGAGACATTTTCCGTTGTTCCATTCGGGCTGCTGGCGACAGAGTCTGCACTCGAGAATGAGAATATGCGTAAAGCCTGTGAAGAAGCTTTCTTGTATTGGGAATCGATTTATATGAGGAAACTGATGTCCTCCGGCTATGAGCAAGAGCAGGCGGAACGGATTGCGACGGCGGTCAATGCAATGATTGAAGGCGGCGTGACATTAGCTTTAACTCAGAAATCAAGTGAACCATTATTACGAGTAGGGGCAATGATTCCATTACTGCTGCAAAGGTAATCGGAATCTTTTTTATGGCTTAAATTATATAGACTGGTCTAATTATATGTAAGGGGATTTGTATGGAAAAGATCGTAGAAGTAAGAAGTCCGAAGGCAATGGCCTTTATTTTGATGTTAGGGGCATTTGTCGGTTTATTCGGAGAAACAGCCTTAAACATGGCATTATCAAATATCATGGAGGATTATTCAGTTACGGCTGGAATTGCGCAGTGGCTGACAACGGGATATTTATTGACATTGGCCATATTAGTGCCGGTATCGGCACTTTTGATTAGATGGTTTACAACTAAACAATTGATAGCGGCAGCATTCATATTCTCACTAGCAGGTTCAATCTTGGCGGCATTGGCTCCAAGCTTTGCAATCCTTCTGTCAGGAAGGATTATCCAGGCAATCGGGACGGGTATTGTCTTGCCGGTTATGCTGAATGTAGTCTTATTGATCTTCCCGATTGCGAGACGCGGTGCGGTTATGGGAATTGTCGGCCTGGTCATTACGACAGCTCCAGCAGTTGGACCGACATTATCCGGGGTCATAATCAGTACATTAGGATGGCATTATATTTTCTGGATTAGTGCAGTATTTTATCTTCTTTTATTAGTGTTCGGATTGTCGAAGATGTCTAATGTATCGGAAATCACAAAACCAAAAATTGATATTTTGTCCATTGTACTTTCGACGATTGGGTTTGGAGGTCTCATTTATGCGATGGCAACGATGGCGGAAATGCCATTTACTGAAGCCATTGTTTGGGCGCCGCTTTTAATTGGCATTATGGCTCTTATTCTTTTCTGCTTACGTCAAATGACAATGGAACAGCCAATGATTAATTTACGTGTGTTTAAGTATCCTATGTTCACTATAGGAACACTCATTATGTTCCTGAGTATCTTAATTATTCTGTCTGCATCCATCTTATTGCCCATCTATTTGAAAGGGGCTTTATTATACAGTGCTGCCATGGCAGGTGTTCTCTTGCTTCCTGGGAATGCGGTTAACTTGATTATGTCACCGATCGTTGGGTCTATGTTTGAAAAGATTGGCGCGAGGAAATTTGTCATCACTGGCTTTATCTTTGTAATGGCAGGTCTTGTGTTATTCTTGACTTCCTTAACAGCCGATGGTCCAGTATGGCGGATTGTGGTCGCATTCATGATTCTATTCTTTGGGTTGACGATGACGACAATGCCGGCCCAAACAAATGCGCTCAACCAATTGCCGCGCGAGCTTTATGCGGATGGTTCAGCAGCGATGAATACACTAAACCAAGTGGCGGGTGCAATGGGGACTGCGATTGCCATTACCTTGTTCACAGGAGGCCAGGAGAGTCATATTCTTGATTACCCTAGAGCGAGCATGCCCGAAGTATTGGCTGCCGGCACGAAGGATGCCTTCTACTTCATCATGATTATTTCAGTTGTTGGCTTTATTGCTTCCTTATTTATTAAGAAACATAAAAAAGCATAAAAACTGCCGAGGCTTGTGGTATCTTCACAGCCTCGGCAGTTTATCACAAGCCCGCCTTTCGCACGATTTGGCGGGCTTTTTCTGTATTGGCAAAATGCAATTTGGCGAGCGGAGCCAGAGCGGCTTCGCCTTTTTTTGCGATGAGGAGAGCGGCTGTGTCATCGACCTTTGAGCCGGCTCCTTTTGGAATAGTGACCCCGGCTTGTTCACTTAATCGGTCCATATGCTTTAAGAAGGCATAACGGGCGATGACGGAGGCAGCGGCAACGGCCGTGGAGATGCTTTCCGCTTTTGTGCTGAAATAGAGAGGGACCTCTCTATTGCCGTTTGTTGAGGTATGGCGGAAATAAATGCCGGGCTCGCAGAATTGGTCAATTAGAATGCCATCCGGCTTCTCTCCGTTCAATTTGCCGAGCAAATGGCTGATGGCTTGTTCATGGAGCATGGCCTTCATTTTGCCTTGGCTATACCCTTTGAGCTGCAGCTCATTATATTTTTCATTGCGCAATACGAGCAGGCTATAGGGTATCATCTCCGTGATCTTGCGGCCAAGGATGAGGATTTGCGGGTCCTTAATCGTTTTCGAATCACGGATTCCCATATCCTCCAATACTCTGATATTCTCAGTAGAAACATAGGCGGCAGCAACGGTTACCGGTCCGAAATAATCGCCTGTGCCTGCCTCATCTGTGCCGATGATGCTTAATTGATTGATAGTTGCTGGCGGCCGGAACGAATGGTCGGAGACGCTTCGCTTTGCCGTGAAGGAAGAGGCGCTGCTCTTCTTAGAGGGGGAAGGCTCAGATGTTCCCCATTTTTTTGCTTCAGAAGCCGTATTGTTACCCTGGAATAATACCTTGCCTGATTTATAGGCCGTAATGGTAGCTCCGTTTACTTTGGCTGAAAAAACAGCGCCAGACGGCGTATTGGCCGTGATGGATGCTGCGTAATAATCTTTCATTTTGCTAAGTGTGTCATTGGATACCTTGATGACGGTATTGGACATCCTATTCACCTCTTTTGGGAATTTCATTTTAGTATGTAAATAACAGTTTTTATCAAGTAATTCCAAGAAAATCAATTTCGTGGTATGATAAAAGACAGGATTTTTTACGAATGGAGGCACTCACCTTGTCGTTTCAAAAAAACAGGGTCAACGTGGAGATATATGGACAACAATACACCATTGTAGGGGATGAGGCAACGTCCCACTTGCGTAAGGTCGCCCTTTCAGTGGATGAGAGAATGAGGGAGATCGGACAAAAGAATCCAGGGTTGGATACTACAAAATTGGCGGTGCTGACTGCGGTCAATGCCATCCATGATTATTATAAATTATTAGAAAAGATCGAGGAATTAGAATTAGAACTAAATCAGGAAAAGAAATGAGGATAACATGGTTACATTAATTATATTGATTGCTTTGTTGTTGGGATTCTTCGTTGGTCTAAGAAGGGGGCTTATCCTTCAGACAATCTATCTGGCAGGTTTTATCATTGCCTTGATTGTCGCAAGGATGTTCTATAAGGATTTAGGGGATAAGCTGGAAATGTGGGTGCCTTTCCCTTCCTCGGATGACGGAACGATGACGATGTTGTTTGATGTGGTTAATCTGGATGCGGCTTTTTATAACGCGATTGCCTTCCTCTTGATTTTCATCGCGGTTAAGTTTGCGCTGCAGATGGTTGGCTCCATGCTAGACTTCCTTGCTCAGCTGCCATTATTGAAGCAAATAAATAAAGTGGCTGGCGGTGGTCTCGGTTTTGTCCAAACGTATATCGGGATCTTTATCCTCCTTTATATTGCGGCAATGCTGCCGATTGGCTCGTTGCAGGAGCTGATTCAAGGGTCTTCCCTGGCAGAGGCGATTATTCTTGATACGCCGTTTCTGTCCAATTGGGTTACAGATTTATGGTTTAATCCGCTGTCATGACTTTTCCATTCATGGAGAAGTCTTTCTTTTTATGCAGCGGGAGTCAGCTTGTATATAATAATAGTTAACGGTATCTTTACAATAAGAACGCACGGGTGGGTGAATTTGTATGAGCGTGAATAAAAAAGACGTCATTAAACTATTGGAAACGATAGCGACATATATGGAATTGAAGGGAGAGAACCCTTTTAAGGTGTCTGCTTTCCGCAAGGCAGCGCAGGCTTTGGAGATTGATGATAGAAGCATAACGGAGATTGAAGATTTCACAAAGCTATCCGGGATCGGCAAAGGAACAGCGGGAGTCATTACGGAGTATTTAGAGACCGGTTCTTCTGAAGTGTTGAAAGAATTGCAGGAGGAGGTTCCAAAGGGATTGATTCCTCTTTTGAGGCTTCAAGGTCTCGGCGGCAAAAAAATAGCCAAGCTTTATAAGGAACTGCAAATTACTAATGCCGATGAGCTGAAGACTGCCTGTGAAGAGGGCCGCGTGTCGGCGCTATCAGGCTTCGGAAAGAAAACAGAAGAAAATATCCTTGAGGCGATTAAGACGATGAATACAAAGCCGGACAGGCTCCCTCTCGCCGTCATGCTCCCAATCGTAGAGGATATCGAGGGCCGGCTCCAAGGCATGAAAGAGATCATTCGTTTCTCTCGTGCCGGCAGTATAAGACGCGGACGAGAGACCATTAAGGACCTCGACTTCATCATTGCCACAAATGAACCGGCCAAAATTAAAGAAGCAATACTGGCGTTTGAGCATATTGACCATATTGTCGCAGCCGGAGATACGAAGGTCTCGCTCGCTTTAGCTTATGATCATGAGATTGCGGTTGATTTCCGGATGGTGAAGCCGGAAGAGTTTGTGACAGCCCTGCACTATTTCACAGGATCGAAGGATCATAATGTCAGACTCCGCCAATTGGCGAAGGACAGAGGAGAAAAGGTCAGCGAGTATGGGGTTGAAAATCTTGAAACAGGTGAGGTAAAAACCTTTGACCGTGAAGAGGATATGTTCGCCCATTTTGGCTTGCCATATATTCCGCCGGAGCTTAGACAGGATGGAAGCGAAATCGAGAAATTTACAGCGGATTATCCGCTGATCAAGGAAGAGGATATTAAGGGAGACCTTCATATGCACACGACCTCGAGTGATGGAGCTCAGACATTGCGTGAGATGGTGGAGGCTTGCCGGGAAAAAGGCTATCGCTATATGGCCATTACGGACCATTCCCAGTATTTGAAGGTAGCTAATGGCCTGACAGCCGAGAGGGTCAGGAAGCAAAAAGAAGAGATTCGCAAGCTCAATGAAGAGTATGACGATATCATGATTCTATCCGGAATTGAAATGGATATCCTGCCGGATGGCACGCTGGATTTCGATGATGAGCTTCTCGCTGAGCTTGATATTGTCATTGCCTCCATTCACTCTTCCTTCTCACAGCCGCAGGAGGTCATTATGGAGCGCTTAAGAACAGCCTTAATGAACAAACATGTGGATATCATTGCCCATCCGACTGGAAGGGTAATCGGGAGACGGGAAGGCTATGACGTAGATATGGATATGCTAATCAAGCTGGCAGCCGAAACAAACACAGCACTTGAATTGAATGCCAACCCGAACCGTCTTGACTTATCAGCGAAAAATGTCAAGAAAGCGCAGGAGGCAGGTGTCACGATTGTCATCAATACGGATGCCCATAGCAGGGAAATGCTTGATAATATGGAAGTGGGCATCGCAAACGCCAAGAGGGGCTGGCTCAAGAAAGAAACGGTCCTGAATGCGCGTACGGAGGAACAACTGCTGTCATTTTTGAACCGAAATGACTGACTATAGATTAAGGAGGATCTTTCTCCATGCAGCAAAAAGTATTAAAAACATTAGAATATAACAAGATTATTGAACAGCTTGAGCAGTATGCATCCTCAAGCTTGGGCAGAGATTTATGCCGTCAGCTCCTTCCAAACGCCGATTTAGAGGGAGTAAGACATTCACAGGAGGAAACGGACCAGGCAAGGACGGTCTATCGATTGAAGGGTTCGGTTCCGCTTGGGGGCATCTTTGATATTCGCGGCTCGATGAAACGGGCGCGAATAGGCGGGGTGCTCAGCGCGACTGAATTGATGGAGACAGCAAGCACGCTTCGGGCGGGACGCAATATCCGCAAGTTTCTGGAGGATATGCAGGAGAACGAGATTGAGCTGCCGATTCTATATGCCCAGAAGGATCTATTGGTCACCTTGCCAGAGGTGGAGAGGGAAATCAACGGGGCCATTGGTGACAATGGCGAGGTCCTTGATTCTGCCAGTGAGACCCTTCGTTCATTGAGGCAGCAATTACGGACAAACGAAGCAAGGGTGCGTGAGAAGCTTGAAAGCATGATTCGCTCCAGCAATGCGGCGAAAATGCTCTCGGATGCGATCATCACCATTCGTAATGACCGGTTTGTTATCCCGGTTAAACAGGAGTACAGAAGTCATTATGGCGGCATCATTCATGATCAGTCTGCCTCTGGGCAAACCTTGTTCATTGAGCCCCAATCAATCGTGCAATTGAATAACTCCCTATCGGATATCCGGATTAAAGAGGCCCGTGAAGTGGAGCGAATCCTTGCAAGTCTATCCAATATGGCAGGCGAACATTCTGAGGAGATTTTGGCAAATGTCGATATTCTTGCAGCACTCGATTTTGCCTTTGCAAAGGCGAAGTATGCAAGAGCCATCCAAGCGACGATGCCTTTGATGAACAATAAGGGGATCATTAAATTGAAGAGTGCCCGCCATCCGTTAATTGACCCGGAGAATGTCGTCGCCAATGACATCATCTTAGGAGAAACGTATGGCACGATGGTCATCACCGGACCGAATACAGGGGGTAAAACGGTTACCTTGAAAACGGTCGGTCTTTGCACATTAATGGCCATGTCCGGCTTGCAGGTGCCGGCACAGGAAGGTTCTGAGCTAGCCGTTTTCCGTTCGGTTTATGCGGATATCGGTGATGAGCAGTCGATTGAACAAAGTTTGAGTACATTCTCCTCTCATATGGTCAATATTGTGGAGATTCTCGAGACCTTGGATTTTGAGAGTCTTGTCCTGTTTGATGAGCTGGGTGCAGGAACTGACCCGCAGGAAGGGGCTGCGCTTGCGATTGCCATTCTAGATGAGGTGCATACACGGGGCGCGAAGGTAATCGCAACGACCCATTACCCTGAACTGAAGGCATATGGATACAACAAAGAGGGCGTCATTAATGCAAGCGTGGAATTTGATGTGGAAACCTTGAGCCCGACATACCGTCTCTTGATTGGTGTGCCAGGACGAAGCAACGCCTTTGAGATATCTACGAAGCTTGGCTTGAGCGACCGTATAATTCGCAATGCAAGAGGCATGGTCGGAGTTGAATCCAATAAGGTAGAAAATATGATTGCCTCCCTTGAGACGTCACGCAGGGAAGCAGAGAAGGACTGGGAAGAAGCAGAGGCTTACTTGAAAAATGCTGAACGCCTTCATAAGGACCTTCAAAAAGAGATGAAGGAATACTATGAGAAGAAGGATGCCTTGATTGAGAAGGCAAAGCAGGAAGCAAGAGAGCTTGTCAGTCAGGCGGAAAAGGAAGCGGAGGGAATCATCAGCGACCTTAGGAAGCTTCGCTTAGAGAAAAATGCCGAAGTGAAGGAGCATGAGCTGATTGAGGCAAGACGCAAGCTGACAGAGGCCAAGCCTGAATTGACAAAGCAGGTCAGAAGAAGCGGCACAAGCGCTGGTGAGAGGACACTTAAACCAGGGGATGAAGTGAAAGTATTGTCCTTCAATCAGAAGGGAACCCTGCTTGAGAAGGTCTCGGACAATGAATGGAATGTACAAATGGGTATCTTGAAAATGAAGGTTAAAGAAAAGGACCTTGAATTCAAGAGCAGTCCCAAGCCTGTCGAGACACGAACGATAGCTAGCGTGAAAGGCAGGGACTTCCACGTCAATCTGGAGCTTGATTTGCGCGGTGAGCGGTATGAGAGCGCATTGGCGCGTGTCGAGAAGTATATCGATGATGCTCTGCTTGCAGGCTATCCGCGTGTGTCCATTATCCACGGCAAAGGTACCGGGGCGTTAAGGCAAGGGGTCAGAGATTATTTGAAAAACCATCGTTCCGTTAAATCAATGCGCTTTGGGGAAGCATCTGAGGGCGGAACTGGTGTTACGGTTGTAGAACTAAAATAGAGGGGCAAACGGGAGGAAGCTATGGAGACATTGGCGAAGGTGCTGCTAGTTGTGTCAGCTTTATTTGTTCTAGTGGGAATCATCTATTTGGCTGTAATTGCTTAAAGTTAGTGACACCCTTTGGAAAACCGACATTGGTTTGTTTTCCGAAGGGTGTTTTTTTGCTGTCTATTTACCTGGGGTTTAAGGGTAACTCATAGTGGCTGAAATAGGTATCCTCTGTATAGCCGTGTTTCCTGTAAAGCCGCTTGGCAGGGGCATTGTCGATAGCTGTACTTAGACTGATTTCCTTTGCGCCAGTCTTCATGGCAAATCTTTTAGCTTGGTTCAGCAGCAACGCGCCTGCTCCTCTATTCCTTTCCTCAGGCAAGGTATATAAATCATTTAGAATCCAGGTCCTTTGCATGGAGATTGATGAAAAGGAAGGATAGAGCTGGGCAAACCCGATATAGCCTTGCAGGTCGGCAGCGAAAAAGATGGCAGATTCATCCTTATCCAAGCGATCCTTCAGGAAGGCTTTGGCGCCTGTAAGGTTAGAGGGTTGTTTATAAAACACCCTGTATAAATCAAATAGATGAGAAATACCTTCTATATTTTCTTCTTCTGCCCGTCTAACGTATATAGGCGGCAATCCCCCAATGTCTGCAATTTGCTTTTGATGATGACGGTCATGATAGGTGAACTCTTGGATGATATAAAGGAGAGAATAGGGCGTTCCAGTGTGCGGGCAATGGGTTTCACCATTTGAGGGGACAGAATGACAGAGCTGTTCAGCAGGCATTTCCTTCAATGCTTTGATAAGCTGGTTTCTCGTTTCTTTTGCTTCGTGAAGAAGCTCAATTTTTGATATGCCTGACCTTGCATATTCAGCAGCAACCTCATTAAATGGGTCAAATTCAGGAAAGAACATTCCTTCTCCTTGCTCAATGGATGGGAGGACTTTTGTGAGAAGATGTTTATCCCAATTCGTTATATGGGAAATGATTTCTCTGCATGACCATTTATCTGGTCCAATTGGCATAGTCCAAGTATGTTCTTCCATATCATCTAATAGACGGAGCCAAATGGAGTAATAATGAAAAGCTTCAATAACGGTTTTTCTGTCCATTTTCTATCTCCTTCGTTTACTTTCTAGAAATTTTTCGACTTCTCTTAAACTAAGATTCTTTATGTTCTCATGAATTTCCTGTGTTTTTTAGAGAATTTTACCGAATTTCCTATGAATATGAGACTTTTGACCGGTCGTTTTTAGTAAGATATTGTCATACTATTCTCACTATACTATAATTAAATAGGAAAAATAGCTTTTTAAGGGAGGTTTTTACATTGCTGGAAGAAAAACCGTGGCTTGCGCAATATCCAAAAGAAATCCCGAAAAGCATCGAGTATGGACAGAATTTAATTCCTGATTATTTAAAGGAGTCAGCACGGAAATATCCAATGAAGAATGCTCTTCACTTCATGGGTACAGATCTCTCGTATCAAAAACTGTATGAGCATGCTTTGCAATTCGCCCATTACTTAAAGGGTATCGGCGTTGAAAAGGGTGACCGGGTAGCTATCATGCTGCCGAATTTGCCGCAGGGAGTCATTGCTTATTATGGTACCTTGATGGCAGGAGGTATCGTCGTCCAGACAAACCCGCTTTATATGGAACGGGAGGTGGAATACCAGCTGCAGGATTCTGGTGCCAAGGTCATTCTCACACTGGACATCTTATTTCCCCGTGTTTCAAGTGCCGTCAAGAACACAAGTGTTGAACACATCATCGTCACAGCCATCAAAGACTTTTTACCTTTCCCAAAGAATTTGATTTATCCATTCATCCAGAAGAAGCAATACGGCCTCGTCGTCAAGGTCAACCATGAAGGCAACCATCATTTATTCATGGAAATTTTGAAAACGGCTTCAAAAGATGAAATACATTATGAGGGCGACCCTGAGGTTGATCTTGCCTTGCTCCAATACACGGGAGGGACTACTGGATTCCCTAAGGGAGTCATGCTGACGCATAATAATCTTGTCGCAAACACAAAGATGTGCGATGCATGGCTGTACAAATATAAAGAAGGGGAAGAGCGTGTTCTGGCGCTGCTGCCATTTTTCCATGTTTATGGCATGACGACCGTCTTGATTCTATCCGTTATGAAGGCACATAAAATGATCATTCTTCCTAAGTTCGATGCAACGGATACACTAAAGGCGATTCAGAAACAGCGCCCAACGCTATTTCCCGGTGCGCCAACCATGTATATTGGTTTATTGAATCATCCGGATATCGCCAAATATGACTTATCCTCCATTGATGCCTGTATCAGCGGGTCTGCTGCGCTCCCTGTTGAGATACAAGAGGAATTTGAGAAAGTGACAGGCGGAAGGCTAGTCGAGGGATATGGATTAACGGAAACCTCTCCTGTCACACATGCAAACCTTCTTTGGGACGGACCGCGCAAGAAAGGAAGCATTGGCTTGCCGTGGCCGAGTACGGATGTTGCCGTTTTATCCTCAGAGAATCATGAGCCGCTGCCTGTCGGAGAAATAGGGGAAATCGCCATTAAAGGCCCACAGGTCATGAAAGGCTACTGGAATCGCCCGGAGGAAACAGAAAGCGCTTTCTCTAATGACTGGCTTCTGACGGGAGATATGGGCTATATGGATGAGGAAGGATACTTTTATGTAGTCGACCGAAAAAAAGATATCATCATCGCCGGCGGATTCAATATATATCCGCGTGAGATTGAAGAAGTGCTGTATGAACATGAGGCTGTCCAAGAGGCGGTTGTGGCCGGTGTTCCAGACCCGTACCGCGGTGAAACGGTAAAGGCATATATTGTTTTAAAGGAAAATGCCCAAGTGACTGAACATGAATTAAATGAATTTTGCCGGAAGCATTTAGCTGCGTTTAAGGTGCCGCGTTTATATGAGTTCCGCGATGAATTACCAAAGACAGCAATCGGAAAAATATTGCGCCGTGTTCTAGTAGATGAAGAGAGACAAAAACTTGCCAACGACAAAAAAGAGGCATAAGCTATAATCACTGGCTTTTTTCTTGACTTTCCTCCGGTGGGCGACTAATATGAAAATATGAATGATGATTCATTCATTTTATTGGAGGAGGACGCACGATGAAGAAGGATCGCCCAAAATACAAACAGATAATTGATGCAGCCGTGATAGTGATAGCAGAAAACGGCTACCATCAAGCACAAGTCTCCAAGATTGCAAAACAAGCGGGCGTGGCAGACGGGACCATATATTTATATTTCAAAAACAAAGAGGATATTTTGATTTCGATGTTTCAAGAGAAACTCGGAGTCTTTATCTCCAATATTGATGAAGAAATGGCTCGGGTGGCAACTGCCAAGGAAAAGATGCTCGTCCTGATTAGCAAGCATTTCGAGATTCTTTTTGAGGATAAGCATTTGGCCATTGTTACCCAGTTGGAATTAAGACAATCCAATAAAGAGATTCGGCACAAGATCAATGATGTCCTGAAAGGGTATTTAAAGCTTGTTGATTCCATTCTCGTCACAGGGGTTGAGCAAGGAGAGTTTCATAAAGACCTTGATATTCGCCTGGCCAGACACATGGTGTTTGGGACATTGGATGAAATTGTCACGACTTGGGTGATGAATGAGCAGAAATATGATCTCGTGAAGCAGGCTGGTCCTGTACATGATCTCATCATCAAGGGTCTTGGAGCCAGATCGTAAAGTAAAGGGGCAGATAGCTAGTATGAATACTTTACATTTGCAGAAGGAGGGTCAGGTGGCCTATGTAGCAATCAACAGGCCGCCTGCCAATGCCTTGGCGGCAGAATTGCTTCAGGATTTATCGTCCATGCTTGATTCGATTGAGGAGCAGGATGATATCCGTGTAGTGGTTCTTTACGGGGAAGGAAGATTTTTCTCAGCAGGTGCTGATATCAAGGAATTTACGACCGTGGAATCGGGAGCGGAATTCTCAAAGCTTTCGGTGAAGGGACAAGAACTGTTTGAAAGAATCGAAACATTCAAAAAACCGGTTATCGCCAGCATTCACGGGGCGGCTCTCGGCGGCGGGCTAGAACTCGCCTTGTCCTGTCATCTTCGTTATGTGACAGAAACGGCCAAGCTAGGCTTGCCTGAGCTGCAGCTGGGATTGATTCCAGGTTACGCCGGTACCCAGCGTCTGACAAGATTTGCGGGAGCGGCAAAAGCGGCTGAGATGATGTTCACCTCTAAACCTATTTCCGGTCTTGAGGCCGTCACATGGGGAATCGCAAACATTGCCTTTAAGGAAGACGAGCTTATGAGTGAGGTCAAGAAGATTGCCGAATCAATCGCGAGAAAAAGCCCGATTGCCCTTGAGAAGACGATTCAGCTTATCAATTACGGCAAGCATGAACGGTTCTATGAGGGTGTGAAGAAAGAGGCCGAGCATTTTGGCGATATCTTCGTGACGCAGGATGCAAAAGAAGGCATCACGGCATTCATTGAAAAACGTACACCTGTGTTTGAAGGAAAATGAGCACCTAATCTAGAATAATTTTATTAACACCATTTTGGCTGGATTTTCCAGGCAAAAAGTTTATATACATCCAGATCATTATCGTCACAATTCATACGAACCAATAGGAGGGCCTTACATGAATATCTATGTTTTGTTGAAAAGAACATTTGATACTGAGGAGAAGATTTCCTTATCAAATGGCCGTATTCAGGAAGATGGAGCAGAATTTATCATTAACCCGTATGATGAGTATGCGGTAGAGGAAGCCATTCAAGTGCGTGATGCGCAAGGCGGCGAGGTAACCGTTGTGACAGTCGGCGGAGAAGACGCTGAGAAAGAGCTTCGCACAGCACTGGCTATGGGAGCAGACAAAGCAGTCCTCATCAACATTGAAGATGATGTTGAAGATGGTGATCAATATACAACAGCAAAGATTCTATCTGAATATTTGAAAGAACAGGAAGCAGACTTAATTATCGGCGGAAACGTCGCCATTGACGGCGGTTCAGGACAAGTAGGGCCGCGTGTAGCCGGTTTACTTGATATCCCTTATGTCACAACCGTTACAAAGCTTGAAATTGATGGCGAAAATGTAACCGTTACCAGAGATGTTGAAGGGGATTCCGAAATCATTGAAACTTCCTTGCCGCTATTAATTACAGCCCAGCAAGGGTTAAACGAGCCGCGTTATCCTTCCCTTCCGGGGATTATGAAAGCGAAGAAGAAGCCGCTTGAGGAACTTGAGCTTGATGATTTGGATTTAGAAGAGGACGATGTGGAAGCGAAAACAAAGAGCATTGAGATTTACCTTCCGCCGCAAAAAGAAGCGGGCAAGGTCCTTCAAGGCGAAGTTCCGAATCAAGTGAAAGAACTCGTGCAATTGCTCCGTTCTGAAGCGAAAGTTATCTAAACATATAAAGCAACGAACATATAGGGAAAATAACGGGAGGTAAAATTCATGTCCAAAAAAGTTATCGTACTAGGAGAAACAAGAGATTCTTCTCTGCGTAATGTATCCTTTGAAGCGGTTGCTGCAGCAAAGACAGTCGCCGAGGGCGGTGAAGTGATTGGCGTCGTATTCGGGGAATCAGTCGCTGAGGCTGCAAAAGAGCTGATCCATTATGGAGCAGATCGTGTGATTGTGGTTGAGAATGAACAGCTTAAACAGTATTCCTCTGACGGATATACTCAAGCTTTAATGGCCGTCATTGACCAAGAGGCTCCAGAAGGAATCATTTTGGGACATACATCATTAGGAAAAGACCTTGCGCCGCGAGTGGCTGGCAAATTAGGATCGGGATTAATTTCAGATGCGATTGCCGTTGAGGAAGCAGGCGGAAATATCGTTTTCACTCGACCGATTTATTCTGGTAAGGCATTTGAGAAGCGCGTTGTAACGGATGGAATCATCTTTGCTACAATCCGTCCTAATAATATTGACCCGCTTGAGCATGATGCCTCACGTTCAGGGGACGTTCAAACATTATCGGTCGATATTAAAGATTTACGCACGGTGATTAAAGAAGTGTTAAGGAAGGCTACGGAAGGTGTAGATCTTTCTGAAGCGAAGGTTATTGTTGCCGGCGGCCGCGGTGTGAAGAGTGCTGAAGGCTTTGGACCATTGAAGGAGCTGGCTGATGTGCTTGGCGGAGCAGTTGGTGCTTCCCGCGGTGCATGTGACGCTGACTATTGTGATTACGCTCTTCAAATTGGACAAACTGGTAAAGTTGTAACGCCTGATCTTTATATCGCATGCGGCATTTCCGGAGCCATCCAGCATTTAGCCGGTATGTCCAACTCCAAGGTCATTGTGGCAATCAACAAAGACCCTGAGGCGAACATCTTTAAAGTAGCGGATTACGGTATCGTAGGCGACTTGTTTGAGGTAGTGCCGCTATTAACGGAAGAAATGAAAGCATTGCTTGTAAAATCCTGATATCAGTCCAAAGACCGGCTATATGTGCCGGTCTTTTTTCATGGAATCCGGAAACAATTTCAACCTGTGGATAATCGAGCAATACAGTAGCATCCTATAATAATCAGTGGTATACTCCACTTAGAGTTATACTTTATGTAGTATTTAGGAGGTTAACTAATAATGGCAATTTCTAACGTTACGGATCAAACGTTTGTAACTGAAACAAGCGAAGGCTTGGTTTTAGCTGATTTTTGGGCTCCTTGGTGCGGACCTTGTAAAATGATTGCACCTGTATTGGAAGAAATCGATGCAGAGCTTTCCGACAAAGTGAAGATCGTCAAATTAGATGTTGATGAGAACCAAGAAACAGCCGTTAAATTCGGTGTTATGAGCATTCCGACTCTTGTCCTCTTCAAAGATGGCGAAGTTGTGGATAAAGTAATTGGCTTCCAGCCAAAAGAAGCGCTCGTTAACTTAATCTCTAAGCACGCCTAATATGTAAGGAAAGACTTCGGTGCAGCCGGGGTCTTTTTCTTATGAAAGACTCCTAAATAAAGGTATATAATAAAGTGAGCTCTAGATTTTATTAGCAGATTAATCAGGTGTGGCTATGTTAGCCTGAACGAAATTTATAACTAGAGGGGGAACCCTTTTTGAAGCAGCATATAAAAGATAAATTAGCACTTTTGCCTGGTCAGCCAGGCTGTTACTTGATGAAGGACCGGCAAGGAGTCGTTATCTATGTCGGTAAGGCAAAAGTACTGAAGAATAGGGTTCGTTCCTATTTCACAGGCTCGCATGATGGAAAGACCCAGCGGCTGGTTGCAGAGATAGAGGACTTTGAATACATTGTCACAAGCTCGAATATGGAGGCGCTCATCCTAGAGATGAACCTCATTAAAAAATATGATCCCAAATATAATATCATGCTGAAGGATGATAAAAGTTTCCCGTTTATCAAGATAACGGCGGAACGTCATCCGCGCCTGATTATCACCCGCAATGTGAAGAAGGATAAGGGGAAATACTTTGGCCCGTATCCGAATGTGTATGCCGCGAATGAAACGAAAAAACTGCTTGACCGCCTGTATCCGCTTCGCAAATGTACAACATTGCCCACGAAGGTTTGCCTGTATTATCATATTGGCCAATGCCTTGCCCCATGTGAGAAGCCTGTTAAGGAAGAAACATATAAGGAAATGACGGAACAGATCACCCGTTTTCTGAATGGGGGCTATAAAGAAATCAAGAAAGAATTGCATGAGAATATGATGAAGGCAGCAGAGGAGCTTGATTTTGAGCGGGCGAAGGAATATCGTGATCAAATTTCCCATATAGAAGCAACAATGGAGAAGCAAAAGGTCGAATTCAGTGATTTGGCGGATCGGGATGTTTTTGGCTATGCTGTCGATAAGGGATGGATGTGCGTTCAGGTTTTCTTTGTCCGTCAAGGAAAATTGATTGAGCGGGATGTATCCTTATTCCCGTTTTATGATGACCCGGCAGAGGAGCTGCTGACTTTCCTCGGCCAATTCTATGAGCAGCCGAACCATTTCAAGCCGAAGGAAATTCTCCTTACCGATGATGTTGACCTTGATCTTGCCGAAGGCCTTCTTAACGTGAAGGTCACTCAGCCGAAGAGGGGGCAAAAGAAAGACCTGGTCAAGCTGGCCGTGAAGAATGCCCGCATTGCTCTTCAAGAGAAATTCTCCTTGATTGAGCGGGATGAGGAAAGAACGATTAAGGCTGTCGAGAATTTAGGAAAAGCAATGGGGATCTATACGCCTCACCGAATTGAGGCTTTCGATAATTCCAATATTCAAGGAGTAGACCCTGTTTCTGCGATGATTACCTTCATTGATGGGAAACCCGCCCGGAATGAGTACCGGAAATACAAGATCAAGACTGTCCAAGGGCCAAATGATTATGAATCAATGCGGGAAGTAGTCAGAAGAAGATATGCAAGGGTGTTGCGCGAGAATTTGCCACTTCCTGATTTAATCATCGTGGATGGCGGTAAAGGTCATATCGAAGCTGTCCGTGAGGTAGTGGAGGATGAATATGGGTTAGAGATTCCAGTTGCGGGCCTAGCGAAGGATGATAAACATCGTACATCGCAGCTGCTGTATGGAAATCCGCTTCAGATTATCCCGCTTGGGCGCACGAGTCAGGAATTCTATTTACTGCAGAGGATTCAGGATGAAGTGCACCGCTTTGCAATCACCTTCCATCGCCAGACAAGAGGGAAATCTACCTTCCAATCTACACTGGATGGCATTCCGGGAATTGGCGAGAAGCGGAAGAAGCTGTTGCTCAAGCATTTTGGCTCCATAAAGAAAATGAAAGAGGCAGAACTGTTTGATTTCACTTCTCTCGGCATTCCGGAATCCAGCGCAAAAGCCCTGAAGGAAAAGTTAAATGAGCAAAAATAAAACCCGCCAAAATCTTTGGCGGGTTTTCCTGCATAGAAGTTACAGCAAATCTTTGCTGTCAGTTTTGATAGTGAAATAAACAATATTCGCTCTTTTCTTCTGCTCCTCGTAGGCTTCAGAGACGGCTTTTTTCATATTTTCAAACTGGAATGCCAAAAAACCGGCTTCCAATTGAAAATTGGCCTGTTCGTTAATCGAGTACCTTCTTTGAATCAATTCTCCTGACAATTCCATTTTGACTTCATCCTTTGATTCTTTCGCGATTCGAAGGTCTCCCCAGCCGGCCTCTCTAAAGAAAGCGATCGTTTCATCTATAGTTGAAAGCGGGAACCTTCTCCCTAGTTGCTTGCCAGCCCAGTATAGCAGCTGCGGTCCCTCTTTTCCTAGCAATTCATCTAAAAGGAATTCTCTGATTAATTCATAACCAAAAGCCGGTATTAACGGTCCATTATTAATGGAAGGCGCATTTTCTTCAATCTTTTCTTCTTTTCCCATGGTCTCCCCTCTTTCCTACTAACATTATAGCTTTATATAGGGTATCCCTGGCAACCTTAATTATCAATTTCCATCAACTGGTTTAAACGGTGATGATATATAAATATATATATTTTCTTGAATAAACCTCTTTTAGTTAAATTAGGAAATACGTTGTATCCGTTTTCTTGACGCTGTTCCATTATTAGGAGTAAAATATAACCGTCACATAGTTGTAAGAATATGTGGAATTTTATCTGTTTTTATACTATTAGGTTATTGACTTAGCAAAAAACACTGCCAATCAATAGGCTGATAGGAAAGATAATTTCAACAGAATAACCTGTGGCAATTATTTAAGGATAGCTGTATGCACTGACAAGGGGTGCGCTAGCTATTCAAGCAATTTTTTTACTATACGAGGGAGGGGTAAAACAATGGAGAGTCATCGCGAGTTTAACTACCGCAGGTTGCATTCTTTGCTAGGGGTAGTACCAGTAGGCCTGTTTTTAATACAGCATCTGGTAGTTAATAATTTTGCAACCAGGGGGCCCGAAGCCTTTAACAAGGCAGCTGCTTTTATGGAGGCATTGCCTTTTAGAACAGCGCTTGAGATCTTTATCATTGCATTGCCGATACTTTATCATGCTGTTTACGGAATCTATATAGCGTTCACGGCAAAATATTCAGTCGGCAGTTATAGCTACTTCCGTAACTGGATGTTTGCTTTGCAAAGAATCACAGGACTTATTACGGTCATATTCATTGTTTGGCATGTATGGGAGACGAGAATCCAAGCGGCCTTTGGGGCGCATGTCGATTACAATATGATGGCTGAAATTTTATCAAGTCCATTTATGATTGTGTTCTATATGGTTGGTGTCTTAGCGACAGTTTTCCATTTTTCCAATGGTCTATGGTCTTTTGCAGTAAGATGGGGACTTATTGTAACGCCAAAATCTCAACGGATTTTTACATATATCACGGTTGGTGTATTTGTAATCTTGGCTTTCATTTCTGTCCGTACTCTACTAGCATTTATCTAACACAGCTTAATGACGAATGATCAGCTTAGCAGTTTGATACCTGCAAGTTAAATAAGGAGAGGGTCGGTTTATGAGTAAAGGGAATATAATCGTAGTCGGCGGTGGTCTAGCTGGATTGATGGCTACCATCAAAATCGCCGAAGTTGGACATAAAGTAGAACTTTTTTCAGTCGTACCTGTCAAACGCTCCCACTCCGTTTGTGCTCAGGGCGGCATTAATGGTGCGGTAAATACAAAGGGTGAAGGGGATTCACCTTGGGAACATTTTGATGATACTGTTTATGGCGGAGACTTCTTGGCTAACCAGCCACAAGTAAAAGCAATGTGTGATGCAGCGCCATCGATCATTCATATGTTCGACCGTATGGGGGTAATGTTTAACCGTACACCTGAGGGCTTACTGGATTTCAGACGATTCGGGGGTACTCAATATCACAGAACAGCATTTGCTGGGGCAACAACTGGCCAGCAATTACTATATGCACTAGATGAGCAAGTGCGCCGTTATGAAGTGGCAGGTCTTGTTCAAAAATATGAAGGCTGGGAATTCCTTGGCGCCGTTCTTGATGATGAGAAGGTATGCCGCGGAATCGTGGCCCAAAATCTTGTGTCTTCTGACATACAAGCATTCCGGGCGGATGCCGTTATTATGGCAACAGGCGGACCTGGAATCATTTTCGGAAAATCAACGAACTCAATCATCAACACCGGATCTGCTGCGGCGATTGTCTATCAGCAGGGTGCGACATATGCAAACGGGGAATTCATTCAAATTCACCCGACAGCTATCCCGGGAGATGATAAGCTCCGCTTGATGAGTGAATCTGCCCGTGGTGAAGGCGGACGGATTTGGACTTATAAAGACGGGAAGCCATGGTACTTCCTTGAAGAAAAATATCCGGCATACGGAAATCTTGTGCCTCGTGATATCGCGACGCGTGAGATTTTCGATGTGTGCGTGAATCAAAAATTAGGCATCAACGGCGAGAATATGGTTTACTTGGATCTGTCCCATAAGGATCCGAAAGAGCTTGATATTAAGCTTGGCGGAATCATTGAAATCTATGAGAAATTCACTGGGGATGACCCGCGCAAGCTCCCAATGAAGATCTTCCCAGCAGTTCACTATTCTATGGGCGGCTTATGGATTGACAATGATCAAATGACGAACATACCTGGCTTGTTTGCTGCGGGAGAGTGTGACTTTTCTCAGCACGGGGCAAACCGCTTAGGAGCCAACTCCTTACTATCGGCGATTTACGGTGGAAGCGTGGCTGGGCCAAATGCGGTCCGCTATGTAAACGGATTGGAAAAAAGCTCCGATTCATTGCCTGATTCTCTATATGATAATCATGTATTTGAACAGACAGAGAAATGGAATCACATTCTCTCCATGAATGGCACAGAGAATGCCTATTCTATCCATAAGGAACTAGGGGAATGGATGACAGATAATGTGACTGTTGTTCGCTATAATGATAAACTTCAAGAAACAGATAATAAGATTCAGGAACTATTGGAAAGATGGGAAAACATCAATATTCATGATACGGCGAAATGGAGTAACCAAGGTGCCTCCTTCACGCGCCAATTATTTAATATGCTGCAATTGGCACGTGTCATCACGCTTGGTGCCTTGAAACGTGACGAAAGCCGCGGAGCTCATTACAAGCCTGACTTCCCTGAGCGTAATGACGAAGAGTTCATGAAAACAACGATGGCTGATTTTGTTGACAGTAAATCCGCACCGCATATTTATTATGAAGACATTGATGTATCGCTAATCAAGCCACGGAAACGAGACTATTCTAAGAGTAAGGGGGCCAATTAATCATGGCAGAGCAAAGTAAAGTAGTATTTAAAATACAGCGCCAAGACAACCCGGACTCTGAACCGTATTTCGAGGAATTCGAGCTGCCTTATCGCCAGAATATGAATGTCATTTCGGCTTTAATGGAAATTCGTCGTAACCCAGTCACAAAGGACGGCAAGGAAACAAGCCCAGTCACATGGGACATGAACTGTCTAGAGGAAGTATGCGGAGCCTGCTCCATGGTCATCAACGGCAGACCGCGTCAATCCTGTACAGCTCTAGTAGATAAATTGGAACAGCCAATCGTGTTGGAGCCAATGCGCACATTCCCTGTCATTCGTGACCTTCAAGTCGACAGAAGCAGAATGTTCGATTCCTTGAAGAAAGTCAAAGCTTGGATTCCGATTGACGGGACATACGATCTTGGACCGGGACCACGTATGGCTGAGAAAAAACGCCAATGGGCTTATGAGTTGTCCAAATGTATGACATGCGGCGTTTGCCTTGAAGCTTGTCCGAACGTAAACAGCCAATCCAATTTCATCGGACCAGCACCTGTATCACAAGTTCGTTTGTTCAATGCCCATCCAACAGGAGCCATGCATAAGGCTGAGCGCCTAAATGCCCTAATGGGTGATGGCGGAATCCAGGATTGCGGTAACTCTCAAAACTGTGTTCAAGTTTGTCCAAAGGGTATTCCATTGACAACCTCTATCGCAGCATTAAACCGCGATACGAACTTGCAAGCTTTCAAAAACATGTTTGGAAGCGACCAACTATAATCAGCTCCGGTTTGCAAAGATAATGACTTCAGAATGTTATTCTGAAGTCATTATATTTGCAAACCAGAGCTGATTATAGTTGGTCGCTTCCAAACATGTTTTTGAAAGCTTGCAAGTTCGTATCGCGGTTTAATGCTGCGATAGAGGTTGTCAATGGGATACCCTTTG